>JBEKVU010000021.1:0-18164 GCA_049513775.1 Candidatus Acidiferrum sp. | reverse complement strand
TATCGGACTTTGATTCGGCGCCGGGCGCGGGCGCCGTCGCCGCTCCAACCACTCTAAGCCTCAGCGGCGTCGATCCGAACTTGGTGGTCGCGCGCAGCTACCAATACAGCCTCGGCGTGCAGCGCGAGCTGCCGCAAAGCATGTTGTTGCAAATATCGTACGTCGGCAACGTGGGACGCCACATTCTGCGCACGCCCAGCATCAACAACGCTTCGTGGACAGACCAAGGGTTCATACCAGTCTCGCCGAACCCCAACAATCTGGCGTGCCCGGACGGAATCAATGCAGCGGCTTTTCAATGCGCGGGCGGGTTTGCGCCCGCTGGTTTGTCGAAAGACCAGATCCGTCCGTACCTGGGATACTCAAGTCTTAACTTGGCGCTGAGCGACGTCAATTCAAGCTACAACGCGCTGCAGATTAGCCTCACGAAGCGTACCGGCATCCTCACCTCCACCATCTCCTATACCTATTCAAAGACCATGGGAGACGATGGCGGAGCGGCAGATGCCTACAACGAGAATCCAGAGCCGGAATGTCCGTTTACGTGCCTGGTGAGCACCGCCGCTAATCCGGTATTGGTCAACGGAGGAACCACTGCTGTCGTGGGCGGAGTGCAAACCGGTGGCGTGGTGGAAAATTGGAAGCAGTACAACTACGGCAAGGTCAGCTTCGACGCCACGCACATCGTATCCTCGACGTTCACCATCGAGTCCCCGTGGGGCAAACACTTGACCGGCGCAAAAGGCGCGCTGGTCAGAGGGTATTCCTTGAGCGCCCTCATGCATTACCAGAGCGGCGCGCCGCTCACCGCGACAGCCAGCGAAGCCGTGGGCCTGAACGGCAACAGTGTGGCACGGCGCGGAAGCCTGGTTGCCGGCCAATCGCTCGCGTTCACCGGACCGTGCGCGAACGCCAAGGCCATCTGCTGGGTCAATCCCGGCGCTTTTGTGGCGTCGAGTTCGCTCGGCGCAGGCGACGCCCCCGTCGGCGATATCATCGGGCCCAACTATTACCAGTGGGACCTTTCGCTGCGCAAGACCATCGACTTGCCTTTCCGCGAGGGCATGCGTCTGCAGTTCCAGGCGGACGCCTTCAACGCCTTCAACCGCGCCAACTGGAACAATCCTAACGTGAACAACGCCGGCACCGCTTCTTTCGGGCAGATTACCGGCTCGCTTCCGGCCCGCGTTCTGCAACTTGGCGGCAAGTTCACCTTCTAGCGCTTTGCGGTAAGCACTCCGCCAGCCGGGTGCTGAGTTTCGGCTCAGCACCCGTTTTTTTACGCTCCTGGCGGAAATCCTCTGTGGAACGGGTACCCCTGATGGCCAATCCGCTTCGTTGCCTGACTATTGCCATAACCATGCTCATTGCCGCCAGCCAGGGCCGCGCGCAAGTTGCTCCACTAATCCAAAACCTCGGTGCCCGTTTGACCACCAGTTTGGACGGCCAGTGGCAAGTGATCGTCGATCCTTACGACGTCGGCGCCTTTGACTACCGTGGCCAGCCGCTCAAGAATAGCGCCGCGTTTTACAAAAATTTTAAGCCGCAGTCCAGGGCCGACTGGGTGGAATATGATTTCGATTCCGCGGGCCACCTGAATGTGCCCGGCGACTGGAACACCCAGCGCGACTCTCTCCTCCTTTACGAAGGCAGCGTCTGGTACAAGCGTTCGTTCGACTACGCCAAAGCGCCGAAGAAAAGACTCTTCCTGCATTTTGGCGCGGCCAATTACCTCGCCTCCGTTTACTTGAACGGCGAAGAGCTAGGACAACACGAAGGCGGCTTTACACCCTTTGATTTCGAGATAACCAATCGCGTTCGCCCCGAGGGCAATTTTGTGATTCTCAGGGTCAATGACACGCGCGCCAAAGAAGATGTGCCCACCGTGAATACCGACTGGTGGAACTACGGCGGCATCACTCGTCCTGTCACCTTAGTCGAAGTGCCAGAGACCTTCATTCAAGACTATTCCATTCAATTTCAGAAAGGGTCAACCAGCCAGATCAGGGGCTGGCTGCAACTGAACGGGCCCGAGTTGCACCAGAACATCACCATTCGAATTCCCGAAGCGCGCGCGAGCAAAACCTTCGCCACCGACGACACAGGACGCGTCGAGTTTTCGTTCACCGCGGACTTACAGCCATGGTCCCCGGAAAATCCCAAGCTTTACTCCGTGGAAATCTCCGGCGCAACCGACCGTGTTGTCGACCGTATCGGGTTCCGCTCCATCAGTGTCCACGGCACCGATATCCTGCTCAACGGAAAGCCGCTGTTCCTGCGCGGCATCAGCATCCACGAAGAGGCTCCAACGCGCGCCGGCCGCGCCTGGAGCGAGGAAGACGCCCGCACGCTCCTCGGTTGGGCCCAAGAATTGGGTTGCAACTTCGTGCGCCTCGCACACTATCCTCACAGCGAGGCGATGGTCCGCACGGCCGATGAAATGGGCATCCTCGTTTGGGAAGAGGTCCCCGTCTATTGGACCATCCAATGGGAAAACCCCGACACCTTGCGCAACGCCAAAAACCAGTTGAACGAACTGATCACCCGAGACCATAATCGCGCGGCCCTAATTATCTATTCCGTCGCCAACGAAACGCCCATCAGCGAGCCGCGCAACAAGTTCCTAAGCCAACTGATTCAGCAGGCGCACTCAAGCGACCCGACGCGCCTTGTCTCGGCCGCCCTGCAAGCCGCCGAAACCGAGGCAGCCGGCCGCTTTACCATCCACGTCAACGATCCCATCGCCAACGAACTAGACGTCATGGGCAACAATGAATACATCGGCTGGTACGTTCACCGCATCGCCGACCTGGACGTCACAGACTGGACTTCCAACTACAACAAGCCACTGATCATGAGCGAATTCGGCGCCGACGCCCTGTTCGGCAACCACGGCGACGCGCAAACGCGCTGGACCGAGGAGTACCAGGAGAGTCTCTACATTCACCAGATCGCCATGTTGCGCCGCATTCCCTTCCTTCAGGGCACCACACCATGGATCCTCAAAGATTTTCGCAGCCCCCGCAGAACCCTCCCAACGATCGAGGATTATTTCAATCGCAAGGGCCTAGTCTCCGATCGCGGTGAAAAAAAGAAAGCCTTCTTCATACTGCAAAAATTCTATAAAGAATCGCAAAACGCCCAGCCGCCTCAGTAACGGCGCACGTCTCCGACTACTGTAAAATTATCCGAACTTCTCCCGATCCACAGTAACGGTCCCCTAGCCCGCAACTCTTGCGATATTCGCCGGCGACATCGCCGACAACTACCGGTTCTTCGCCAGTATCATAAGAATCGCCTCGCCATCCGGCGTGATTATGGGTCCCGCGTTACGAAAACCAGCCTTCTCGTAACAGCGAATCGCGCGACCGTTCTCTGACGAAGGATCGGCCTGAATTTTGCTGACGGCGGAATCCCCGAACAGTAGCTCCGCGAACTCCCGGGCCATGCGTGTGCCGAGTCCCTGCCCCAGCCGCGCACCGTCCGCCACAAACTGGTCAATGCCGCGAACACTGGGGTCGTCTTGCCCGACCCACCATCCATCGCTCTCCACCGCCACGTACGACTGGATGTAGCCAATCGCTTCGTCTCCCAAATACGCAAAGTAGGAAACGACGGAAGAATCTGGACTCAATTGCGATAGATAAGTAGCCCGCACGGACTTGAGCGTGGCTCCCGCGCCCCACCATTGCGCCACATGCGCTCGATGCAGCCACTTCGCAAGCGTCGCAAGGTCGTTTTCTGTCATCTGCTTGAAGTGAAAGTGCATCTATTTTAGTGCGCCGTGCGTAACATATTTAGCAGTTCGCGGGTTTAACGTTCGTGGGCCAACCGAAACGTGGGCCAACCGCATGATGATGGCGTTAGCTAACAGGATACCGCCCAAATTGTGCGCTGTCGCCGGGCCTGGGCGGCCCGTACAATCGAGGCGGCGGTTTGGTGGTGCTTGCGCGGTTAGTTGCGCGCTGATTGCGCGGGTGAATTGCGCCAGCCGCTCGCCGGGCTGGTAACGAGAAGTTTGGCAACCAGAATGCTCGGATAGGGCAAGATGAGTCTACGCACGGTCGAACAGGTTCGTCGGGTTTTCCGCATCGTGGCAGGCTTTACCCTGCTGGCGGTGGGCGTCGTCATGATTATTACGCCCGGTCCCGGCTGGCTGGTCATTCTGCTCGGCCTGAGCTTGCTCGCTGCCGAGTTCATCTGGGCGCGGCGCCTTATGGATCGCATGAAGCGCGAAGGCGAACGCGTCCGCGAAGTCGTCTACCGCTACATTCCCTCGCGCAACACCGCGGAAGCCGTTCCCGCGGTCGACAAAGTAGCCGTCGAAGAGCCCGCAGGCCACGAGATCGTTTAGCGTTCATCCCACTGCAATAATTTCTCAGCACAATCCAATTTTACAGATTCCTCGATGCTTTTCTGCATATCGGACAGCGTGCCGCGGGCGCGAGTCGCTTCACCTGCGGCGGGCGTGAACCTCCAGATACTCCGCGCGGACCTGCGTGTGGTTCGCGTCCCCGATATTGTGCTCCGTCCAAAGAGCAATTAAATCGTTGCGCATTCGCGTTTGGCCTTCCGCATCGAGGCGCGAAAACGCCACCTGCGTGGGCCCAAAGTATTGGCGAAAGAAATCCACGGCCTGCTCGGGAGTCGTCTCTGGCAAATCGAAAAGCACGATGCGTTTGTTTATCTGCAGGGTGACGTTTGGGCCGAAGCGTTCGCGAACCACCTCTTCCCGGCCCCACAAAACCGGCGCGGGAATTTCCGCCGGCGGTGGAAGATGTTTGCCGGTTACCTGAAAGGATTTGCCGACGAAACTGTCCGGCGTCCAGTTGGCCATGGCGATCAGCCCGCCCGGACGACACACGCGCTGCAACTCGCGCGCGACCACCTCTGGCCGCGGGCCAAACATCGCGCCAAACATGCTGAGCACCACATCGAACTGCGCGTCGCCGTAAGGCAACTGCTCGGCATCGCCTTCCTCAAACCGAATTTTGAGATTTTCGTCGGCGGCACGCTGGCGAGCCTGCGCCAGAAGATTCGTGGCAATGTCCACGCCGGTGACGTCCGCTCCGGTGCGTGCCGCCGGCACCGCTTGGTTGCCCGTGCCGCACGCCACGTCCAGCACTTTCATGCCGGGCTTCAGCTCGAGCCGCGCGATAAAATCCTCGGCGCCGTTGGCGAGCCGTTTGGCGATCTGGCCGAAGTCGCCAGCCATCCAGCTCGTCTTCATGCGCTGCTTGATTTGCGCCAGCTGTTCATCACCAATCGGAGCAGTCTGCGACACGATTTCGCCTCCTTGGCCTATGCAGAACCTCAGACCTGAATTTCCGCGGGACGTTCCTTAGACTGGAGCGGCCTGCGCGCGGGTAAATCTTTCCGCGCCGCGAGCTTTCGCTTTGGCGGCCTCTTGTTCACGACTCTTCGGCGGCGCATTCGTTTCAAGCGAGCGCAGCAGCCGCCGTGACGCGCCAGCCACCTCTTCAATCGCCGCCAGGAACGCAGCCTCATTAGCCTTGGACGGCTTGCTAAACCCGCTGATCTTCCGCACAAACTGCAGCGCAGCCGCCCGAATCTCGTCGTCCGTCACAGGCGGCTCAAAGTTGAACAGCATCTTGATATTGCGGCACATATTCACCCGGCTCCATTGGTAGAGTGGCGGCGGCGCAGGCAATGTTTCGACAACCGCGCTGCCCTCTGTCGCCATTCTAAACTTTTGGTTCGAGAAACCAAGGCTACACTAGGGTGTTTGTGAAACAGTGTCGTTACTAAGATTGCGGAGCCGCAGAATTCTCGAAACAGTTTGATTCTATGGGAGTTACGCGGCACTGGTTCATCGATCTGAAATTTTGGGAGACAGCGTACGGACATTTGCTTCTCGGTCTTTTGCATGAGCCAAAACGATAGGTTCAACACAGCGTCGTACGTGGCCAGAATTCTAATCTCTCTTGCGGCCTTTTAAAGACCGGCCGCTACAGAGACGGAGGGCTGGTGGATGGCGTATACGCCGTGAGCCAGAGGGCTAATTGGAGTTGGATGGATTTGCACCAGGCGCGGTGCATTTGATCGACGGTGGCGGCGGGGTGGCCTTTGGAGGCCAGGTAGGGCTTGATGGTTTCGTTCATTGCGGCGGTGAAGGCGATGACGTCGGGCAGGGGGACGTAGGGGGTGGAGTGGACGGCGTCAGTGAGATTTTTTTTTACGGTGGTGTGGCGAAGGGCGATTTCGTGCTGGTAGTTGAGCCAGTCCTGATCGTAGGGGCGGAGGCAGGTGTCGAGGATCCACTGCTGGAAGCGCAGATTGCTTTTGGCAAGGTAGTCGGGGATCGGCGCGCCCTCCGGCGTGCGGGAGTGCCTAGCAAGGTGCGGAATGCTGGCGATGATTTCGCTGCGCCAGCGGTGGACGATGGGTTCGGTTTGGTCGGCGAGGACTTCGCCGGCGAGTTTTAGGTAGTGGGCGTCATCGTCGGTGAAGCCGGCGCTGATTTTGAGCCGCTGAAATTCAGCGAGCGAGACGGGCGAGCGCGCGACTTCGGCGGTGCCGTAGTTGTAACCGGGGACTTGTTCGGCGATGCGCTGCAACGGGAATTCTCCTCTTGTGGAATGATGAGAATTTCCATTGTACGCGGCAATTGGGTTATGCGAAGTGACGCGGTAGTTGCCTTACGCGGAGTGACCAAATCATTGCACTACGCGAAACGACGCGGCACCGAATCCCGCGGCGCGGGCGATGCGCGGCACCGGCGAACTGGGCTAGCGGCTGGTGCGTATCTTGCCTTGCGGCTTGCTGACCCAGCGCGCGAGATGATACGAAGCCGAAATGGTCGGAGCGATGATTAAGAGGCTGGCGGCTAACAAGGTCCAAAAGCTGTCCCGGAAGTAGGTGGTGTTGGACATGCGGTCGAGCATCACCAGAAAAAGAAATACCGCGAATCCGATCACCAAGGTTTCGGAAGAAACTTTCAGGATTTTGTCTGACGTTTTCGGCATAGAGAGCCCCCCATTTGGTGCCATCAGCTACTGTTAGCATGGTGCGAGGGCGGGTGAGCGGCGTCAAACCGTTTGTTTCGATGCTGTTCAGTAAAAAATTTGACGTTAACGGAATCTTACTGCGTTGTAACAAAATTTTGCAGCGAAAAAAAGGCGCGGAGGTCGCTCCATCCGCGCCGCGTGCGATTAGTTTCCGGAGGCCAATTTTTCGGCCGGCTTCAGATGGAGGTGCACGGCGATGGTGAGATGGTTGCCGATTACGGCGTTGTAATCGGAGTGCGCTGGATAATCTTCGCCCGTGGTGGCGCCGGGCTCTTCGGGGAGTCCGGGAGCGTGCAGGAAAGTTCCGGTGCAGTGGGGGCCGCTAAAGTCTTCGCCGCCGGAAGAAGGAGACTCGCAGTTTTCATCCTGCACAACGGGTGGCCAGTAGGTGCTCTTGACGGCCTTGAATAGCTGAGGGAAATCTTCGGTGACCACGTTGGTCGACCCCGTAGTGAGGACCTCGGAATCTTTGCCGCTGGCCGCCGCGGGAGAATCGAAAACAAAGGTGGCTTCGCGCACGAGGCGATGAATCATGGGTGGACCATAGACCGGCCCAGCGTAAGCTTCACCGGAAGCGAATTCCACGTTGCGATCGACGCGCGTGAGAACCAGGTCGCCGGTGGCGCGCAGATGACCGTCCGCGGTGCGGGTAAAGCCCTTCGAGTGGAAGCAGACCAGCGTGTGATTGGCGAGGTTGGCGAGCCACTGACTGCGGACTTTGCCGTCTTCGCCGATGGGCGGGGTGGGGGAGTTGGCCGGATACATGGTGATGTCGACGGCGGATTTGCTGAGGTCGTCGTTGTCGAGTTTCACTCTGCCGGTGACGCGAGCGATGCCGAGGGTGAAATTAATTTTGGACTTGCCGAAATTGGTGGTGGCGTCGGTGACGAGTTGAGCGTCGGAGTGGCGCGAGTCGACGAGCCAGGGTCCGGACGGAGCAACGGGCTTACTGGGCATACCGAACGAGAGAATCACCGCGAGGCTGGAAATTAACGCCGCAAATTTGAGCATTTCGTACTACCTCCCTATCACGCTTCTTTTGCGCGTGATTAAACTTGCAATATATTACTTCTCATGGCTCTTGACGGTCACAACTGGTCACTACCCTGGCCTGGCCCTGAACTCTACTCCAGTTAGATGGCCCAGCCCAGCAGAAGTTCCATAGAAGTTACCGTGTCGATCTTGCGAGCTTGGCACGTCGCACGATGGGTTGGCGCTGGGCTACGACGCAAGGCTGTGGGCGATGTATCTTGTTGGGAATAAACGAGATACGGTTCTTGCGCTGAGCTAAGGAGCAACGGCTCGAGTTCGGGGGCGTTAGTGGTAATTGCCGATTAAAACGAACGGAGCCCAGAAGAAGGGATGCGCGTAACCTGCCGGGCGAGCGGACTTCGTGGCTGGCGCGGCGGCGCCTGCGGAACTGTCTAACAACGCTAACTGTGCTTGGCGAAGGGCTTCGGCTTTGCCGTCGGCGGGATGCTGGACCCAGCGGGCGTAGAAATCGCTCATGAGGCGGCTGGTACTGGCGTCGTTGACGTCCCACAGGGAGGCGAGAACGGCCTGGGCGTCTTTGCGCTGCGCGATCATGCCGAGGCTGTCCATCTCCATGCCGTCTTTGGCGGCGTCACCTTTCGCGGTGCTGCACGCGGAAAGCGTGAGGAGATGCGTATCGTGAAAGCTGATGGTTGAGTCTTCCATTTCAGAAAGGGTGAGTTCGTAGCCGGCGGAGTTGCCGGAGCTTTCTCCGCCGAGCATCAGGAAAGGTTCGGCGCCGGTGGCGGAGTCCTCAATGAAGTGGCTGGCGATATGGACCACGGGAACGGGCTTGCCGGCGCCGAGCTCGGCTTTCAGCGCGGCTAAGGTGAACTGTTCGTCTGGGAGGAGCTTGCCTTCCATCGGTCCGTGCGATTCCGGTTGCGCGGGATCGTGGACTACGGACTCGAGCTCGGGGAGCACGCCGGGGAGCGCCGGGAGACCACCGTAACTTTTCGAGAGGCCCATGGCGAGCGCGTGGAGGATGGTGGCGTTGGCGTCAGCTGGCGCGGTCATGTGGCCGTAGCTTTCGGGGGTAAACAGGACGTTGTTGAAGCGCTCGACCATGTAGTGATTGCCGTCGTAGAGCGCGTTGACGGGCAGATAGCGGAGGACGCCGTCGAGCGACCAGAGAAGCGTTGGAACGCTTTGCTGCGCATCCCCCTGAGAATGAGGAATTTTTTCTAGCGCCTTTAATTCTTCGGCGAGGGGCGCGACGAGCGCGACGTAAAGTTCCGCGAGATGCGTTTTGGGATTGGTGAAGGGAGAGCGGAGATCGTCGCGCACTTGCAGGACTTTGCTGCGCAGCTCGTCGGGCGTGGCCCTTAGCTCGAAGCGTTCGCGCGTGTGCGCGGTGACCACCATGGCGTAAACATGTTCGCTGCCAAAGAGCAGGCGGATGCCCATCACGCGGGGGCCAAGCTGCGCCAGTGTGTTTTGTAATTCGCTGACGTCGGATTTTTCGCGGCTGAGGCGCTCGTTAGCTTCCTGCGCGCCGGTTTTTTGTGCGAGTTGCGGATACAGTGTCTTGCGGAAAAAATCAGAGACTTCGCGATTGCCGGCTTCGATGCGCGCTTCGAGCGCTTTGAATTGCGTGTCTTCGGCGGGCGTGCGCGGCGTCTTGGCGTCGAGTGTGGCGTACTCGATGTTCAGATCCGTGAGTGCAATGGCGGTCTTTTCGGGCGCGGCCAACTCGGTTTGCGCTTCGGTTTGTGCAGAGGAGAGCGGCAATGGAGCAGTTTTCGCCGCCGGATTATCGCCCGCGCCACGCACCACTTCTTTCAGTTCCTGCTCCTTGAGTAGATCGAGGACGCGCTCGGCTTCGCCAAGTCGGTCTGACTCGACCAGCAATTCGGCGAGTTGACGATAGGTGCCAGACTTGGCTTGCGCGAAGCCGGCTTGCAACTCTTCATCGAGACCCGAAATATTTTTACGAATTTGCTGAAAGCTATTGACCGCATCGGTGCCAAAGAGGATGGCCTCCTCAGGCTGCTTTTGCTCCCGGAAATAAATCATCAGCGCCGTGGCGATGTTGCCGCGCAGTTCGGGGTCACCGGCCTGCATGGCGAGGGAGAATGCCGCAAGCTCATTGGGCAGAACATTTTCTGTTTTACCGAGGTCGTAGCTGGCGCGCGCGATGCTGCTGAGCGCTAGGGCTTCGCCGCGCGTGCTTTGCACTTCGCGCCAGATGCCGAGAGCTTGATAGTCAAACTCCAGCGCTTTTTCTTTGTCGCCCATCGCAGAATAGACGCGACCCAGGTTGTTCAAAGTGAGGGTTTCGCCGCGGCGGTCGCCGACTTCACGCCAGACGGGCAGCGCCTGCTTGTAGTAGTCCAGAGCTTTTTCGTTTTGCCGCAAATCGAAATACACCCTACCGATATTGTTTAGAGTTAACGCCACGCCGGCGCGATTGCGCACTTCCTGCCAGACGGGCAGTGCTTGCGTGTAGTACTCGAGGGCTTTTTCTCGATCGGCCAGCTCGGAATAGACCCGGCCCAGCCCATTGAGCGTGCTGGCTTCGCCTTGGCGATTGCCCTGTTCGCGCCAAATCGCTAACGCCTGGCCATAACAGTCAATGGTCTTTTGCCTTTGCCCTAAATCGGAGTAGGCCCGGCCAAGATTGTCCAGGGTGAGCGCTTCACCGTTGCGATCATGCGCCTCGCGCCAACGCGGCAGCGCCTGATTGAAAAATTCCAGGGCCTGCTGCGCCCGGCTCGTATCGAAATAGACGCGGCCTAAATTGTTGAGCGTGGTCGCTTCGCCGTGCCCTCCGCCGACTTCCCGCCAAATAGGCAACGCCTGATTTAGGTACTCCAGCGCTTTTTCTTCTTGCGCGAGGTCGGAATAGACTTTTCCGATGCCGTTGAGGGCCAGAGCTTCGCCCCGGCGGTTGTGCGTCTCGCGCCACACGGGCAGAGTCTCGTTGTAGAGATCGAGTGCTTTTTGTTCTTCGCCAGTGTCGGTATAGACCCTGGCGATATAGTCCTGCGTGAGGGCCGCGGCGCCGCGGTTGTGACCTTCGTGTTCGATCGTGAGCGCCTGGTTGTAGTAGTCCAGAGCTTTTTGCGTGTCGCCAGCTTCGCGGTACAGCCCGCCGAGAGTATTTAGCTCCGTGGCGACGTCGCGCACGTGCTTTGCCGCGCGCGCCTCGGCGAGCGTCTGCTCGTGCTGGGCGATCTGTTCGCGGACGACCTGTGCGGAAGCCGGGTCGCACGTAATAAGCCAGGTGATGAGCGTGCACGCTAGGAGGCAACTTGCCGCCCCCGTGACCGAGGAGAAGCCGCGCACGACCCCGTTAGAGCGCATGTGGTCTATCCACTTTCCCTTACCCTTGGCAGCCGCGCCGAGGCGTAACGTCTCAGCTAGAACGGGCAGCCGCGCTGGAAACTCTGCCTATCATATACGCAGCATTTTCCCGTGCGGACGGTATGTTTCTAGGGATCGGACAGGCCGCTCGCCCGAACAGCCCTCAGGGAACTATTTGCCTGGGGGTGGGGAATATACCCGTAGAAGGCATACGCGGCGTCTGATGTAAAGAGATGACCATTTCAAAGGAAGTTACAGACGACGTACTGCTGAGGCGGGCGGCCAAGGGTGACGAAGAGGCCTTCACGCTGGTGTACCGCCGGCACCAGGCGGCGATTTACCGCTTTGCGCTGCGCATGACTGGCAGCCCGTGGGCTGCCGAAGAGATCGTGCAAGACGTTTTTATGACCCTGGTGCGCGATCCGAAGAAGTATGACGTGCTGCTCGGAACGGTATCGGCATTTCTATACGGCGTGGCGCGCAATCGCATTCTGAAGCATCGCGAGCGGATCCCGCGAGAGATTGCGCTGGAAGAGAAGAACGAGGATGGCAGCGGGAACGGCGTGCTGCTGATTGACTCGGCCACCCCGGCGCTGTGGGCGGAAAAAAAGGAGCGCACGGCGCAGGTTCGCGCGGCGGTACTCGAACTGCCGGACGAGTTTCGCGAGGCCGTGGTGCTTTGCGAGCTGCAGGAATTGAGTTACGAGGAAGCGGCGGCGATTGTAGGCTGCCCGATCGGCACGATTCGTTCGCGGCTGCATCGCGGACGGGCGCTGCTGCTGGCGAAACTGGAAATTTTTCGCGAGCCACGGCGGCGCGTGAGCGCGACGGTTTGACGAACCGAGATGGTTGTTAAGGCCCACGGGGATTGTGAACGAGAGTGCGAAGGTTAGTTGAGGAATGGCGCGATGAATTGTGAAGAGTTTGCCACTTTAGGATTGGGCGCGGAACACGACGGCGCGTTTAAAACGTCCCAGCACGCGTCGGCCATGGAGCATGTGGCTGACTGCGTACACTGTGCGGCGCTTGCGGAGTCTTGGGAAGCGGCGCGCGAGAAGTTGCAGTTGCTTGCGGAAGTTACCAACACGCATGGCGCTCCGGCACGCGTCGAGATGCGGCTGCGGCAGGAGTTTCGTACGCGCCATCGCACGATGAAGACGCGGCGGGCGGCTGTGGTGGTGTCTTGGGCATTGGCGACGGCCGCGGTGCTGGTGGGCGCGGTAAGTTTGGCGAATTGGCGCACGCGCCCTGTCGAGACAAATGCCGCGGTCAACCACCAGAATGTGCATGCCGGCGACACCTCACTAGTAGCCGATAACGAAGACGATGGTTTTACCGCATTGCCGGGCGCGATCTATTCCGGCAGCGACGACGCCACGGTGGTGCGTGTGGGGATGCAGCGCGGCGAACTAGGCGCGCTCGGACTGCCGGTGAATGAAGACCGCGCGGGGGAGTGGATTCAAGTGGATCTTCTGGTCGGCAATGATGGTTCGCCGCAAGCGGTTCGCGTACCACAGTAGTACTCATGCGCGGCAGGATGACACGAGTTTAGTAGCCTCAGGAGAGGAAGAGGAGAAACAAGAATGAAGCGAAATACATGGATGCATCTGATTGTAGGCGGAGCCCTCATTCTGACCGCTGGAGCTGCGCATGCGCAAGGCCCGCACCACGGAGGACCAGGTTTTGGCGGCGGTCCCATGGAACTGATGGGATTTGAAGGCGGGCATGGAAAGGTAGTTACGGGCGCGCCCTTTTCGGCGACGGCCACGTCCCAGACCACCAGCACGCTGCAAGACGGAACAGTAATTAACCGCACGGCGCAATTGACGTTGGCTCGCGACAGCCAGGGCCGCGTCCGCCATGAACTGACGGCCACGGGATTTGGGCCGCTGGCCGACTCTGGCGCGCCGAAAACCATGGTCATGATTTCGGACCCGGTGGCGGGCGTGCACTACATGCTCGATACGACAGCCAAAGTGGCACACAAGGAAACGTTGCGGTCGCCGGGAACCTCCGCCGATGCGGAAACCTTTCAGCAGCGGATGGCCGCGCGCGAAGCCAAAGAGATCGCCGCGGGTACGCTGAAGAAGGAGTCGCTCGGGACACAGGTGATCAACGGCGTGAGTGCGGAAGGCACGCGCACGACGAAGATCATCCCCGCTGGAAAAGTCGGCAACGACAAAGCGATTCAAGTTGTTTCCGAGCGTTGGTACTCGCCGGATTTGCAGATCGTGGTCAAGAGCACGCACACGGATCCGCAGTTTGGAACGACAACGTATTCCGTAACCAATCTGGCGAAAGCCGAGCCGGCGGCGACGCTGTTTGCGGTGCCGTCCGACTACACGGTGACAGCAGGCAGGCCGCATGGTCGCGGGCCGGGTGGACCGGGCGCGGATGCACCTCCGCCGCCTTCCGAACAATAGAAAATAGCTGACGAGCTTCTCTCCTGAAGACGGTGGGCGCCCTTTTCGCAGCGGTTTTTGACTGCTGCGCGGAGGGCGTTCTCGTTTTTGGAGGCTTTTACCTAGCGCGCTAATTTATTTTCAGGATGCCGATTGGCTCGCCTACGACATTGCGCGGTCAAGAAGTTCGATTACGTGGAGGACTTGCTGATTGGTGTGGTGGAGCGCGGCGCCGGCGCGAAGTTGGAGCAGGCAGCCGGGGTTGGCAGTGACGATCAGCTCGGCGTTGGTGGATTTAGCGTGCTGCATTTTCCCTGCTAATAGGTCTAGCGAAGTTTGCGTTTGCGTGATGTTGTAGCTGCCCGCCGAGCCGCAACAAATTTCCGAGTAGGGCAATTCCACAAATTCGAGATTGGGGATGGCGCGGAGTAGCTGGCGCGGGGCCTCGCGGACCTTTTGCCCGTGCAGCAGGTGGCAGGAATCTTGATACGTGATGCGGATCTTATTCGATGGCTTCGCGGCGGAATTGTTCTCGACGGGCGTGATGGGATGGAGCGCCGCGGAGAGACCTAGCTCGGCCAGAAATTCGGTTACGTCGCGGACTTTCGCGCTAAAAGCCTCGGCTGCGGCGTACTCGGGCTCGTCGTGGCTGAAGAGATGATGATATTCCTTGAGCGTGGAGCCGCAGCCGGCGGCGTTGGTGACGATGGCGTCGAAGTCGGCGAGATGGAACGCCACCAGATTCTTGCGGGCTACTTCACGGGCCGCTTCGCGCGCGCCAGCGTGCGCGGCGAGCGCACCACAGCAGCGTTGTTCCTCGGGCACCAGGACTTCGCAGCCGTTGGCGGTGAGAACGCGGATGGTGGCTTCGTTGAGCGGTGTGAAGGTGACCTGCGCGACGCATCCGGCGAAGAACGCCACGCGGGCGCGACGCGGACCGACGGCGGCGTGCGTGGTGCCAAGCTGATCGAAGAAAAATTTGCTATCGATTGGCGGAAGCAGCGCTTCCCGGCCCGCTAGTCCGAGCATTTGTAGAACGCCCGTGGCGCGAGCCAGCGCCTGCGCCCCGGAACGTTGGTAAATGCGCAGGAGGTTTGCGACCAGCGCGATACGTTTTGGATACGGCAGCAAATGGCGAAAAACTAAATTACGCTGGAGTTGCGAAAAAAATGGCCGCTGATAATCGCGTTCGATACGCGCGCGGGCGTACTCAACGAGCTTGCCGTAGCTGACGCCGGAGGGGCAGGCGGTTTCGCAGGCGCGGCAATCGAGGCATTTATCGATGTGATCGACGAAGCTGTCCGTAATGGGAAAGGCCTTTTGCGCGGGATCGGCGATGGCGGATTGTTCGACGCTGACCATTTGGCGAATGCGTCCGCGCGGCGAATCGGCTTCGAGATTCCACAGACGGTAAGTGGGACAGGCGTTGAGGCACAGGCCGCAGTGCACGCAGCGCGCGTAGTCTTCGTAGGTGGGGACGAGACCGGGGATGGCATCCGTCGCGGAAGAAGTGGTCATTGCGGGAGTTGCCGTGGCGGCAGCATGGCGGTCAGTGGTTCAGTATTGATGATACGACTGTAACTGCGAGAAATTGGAGTGAATTTCAAGGGGCGGGTGGCACGTGAGCTTTGGCTTTTTCGCGATATGTCGATAGACATATCTATAGGGACCAACCCGGTTGCGAAGTGGCTTTCTGCACGATCTGGAGCAGCGGGGCTTCGCGGCCGCGGGCGGAAACTTTCTCCACCGAGGCGATGGCGCCCTGCTGCACGATCAACGCGTCGTCGAAATTGTTCACCGAAGGGCAAATGTGTTTGGGAAGGAGATACAGCGTTTCGCCGGCATGCGGGGCGCCGGCGCCTTCGCGCACAGCCATGGGGAGATGCTCTTCGCTGGGTGCCAGCGGCGTGAGTTCCTCGTGGCCAACGACGACGCAGTTGGGAACGCCGGAGTCGACGCTTACGGTCTTGTGTCCGGCGTCGCACGTGGCAATGCCGGCGCGCGGCTGGCTGACCACGCGAGTCAGCACGAGCACGGCCGGTCGATAGCCATAGGCCGCGGGCAACTGCAGCAAACTGGCGGCGTCGCTATAAACGACCGTGCCGGGGGAAACGCGGTGAATAAATGCGGCGCTGCGAAAGCCCGTGAAAGAAAGCGAGCAGGGGAACGTGGGAGTCCCTGCGGTAATGATTTCTGGCACGCGCGTCCCGTCGCGTTCGACGGCGGCGACGATATTTAGGAGGCGATTGTAGCCATCGTGCGCGGCCTGGGTTCGTTCTGGCTCAGCGATGGCCCCGTATTGGCCGTCGTAGTAGTGCAGGCCGCGAAATTCCAGGCCGCCCGCGCCGATGATGCTCACCAATAGGGAAATTTCTTCGATATGATCCTGCGCGATTCCGGTGCGGTTCATACCGGGATTTATATCTATGAAAATTCCCAGGCGACTGCCCTGCCATTGCCGCAATTGCTCGGCGTTCTCGACCAGGACGGAAATGCGCACGCCGGGGAACTGCTCGGCAATTTGTTTCACGCGGAGGGCGTTTGCACCCATCACGGGATACGCCAGCAGTACATCGCGCGCGCCGCACTGGCAGGCGACGAGCATTTCCAATGTGGTGGCACACTTGAAATTGCGGACGCCGTGCTCGACGAGCATGCGCAACGTATAGCCCAGCTTGGAGGTCTTGATGTGTACGCGCCAGCGGTCCGCAGCTCCGTCCAGTAGCGCCAGTGTTCGCTCGATATTGGACGCAATCACTTCCGGATAGACGAGCAGTGCTGGAGTGATTATTTCTTCGACGCCCGTGACGCGGTAACGCTCGTCCCAAGGGAATTCGGACAACATGGTTTTTTCGTGAGGGTTTTTGTACAAATTTTCATTCGCCATGGCGGATTCGATGATAGCGCACCGGGGCGCTGCGCGAAAACATCTCGCACGCAATGATTGGCGGCGGTTGACCACCTGCATCCTCAATAGTAGGCTCACTCATCTTCTATGTCTTCAACGGGTGTCGACAGCGCGAAAGATTCCACGCCGCCGCATTTGATTCGTGGTCTGGGTCTTTGGCCGGCAACGGCCATCGTGATTGGCGATACGATCGGCACGGGCATTTTTCTCGTCACCAGCGACATGGCGCGCGCGGTTGGCTCGGCAACGCTGGTGTTTGCCGCATGGATTATTGGCGGAGTGATCGTGCTTTTCGGGGCGTTCTGCTATGCGGAGCTGGGCGCGGCGTTCCCCAAAGCGGGCGGGCCGTACGTATATCTGAATCGCGGCCTCGGCCCGCTGTGGGGATTTCTTTTCGGATGGATGAGCTCGTTTCTGGAGCGGCCAGTAGCCATGGCCACGCTGGCGGCGGGGTTTCTGCGTTTCATCGGATTTCTTTTTCCCGTGGTGACCACTCCGCTGTTTACGTTGCATATTTTCAAAAACGAATTCACCTGCACGGTTGCGCAACCACTGGCGGCGCTCGTGGTAGCGGCGGTTACGGCGATTAATTATTTGAGCGTGCGCATCGGCGGCTCGATTCAGGTGCTGTTGACGTCGCTCAAGATCGGCACCATCCTAGCGATTGTGGTGGCCGGCGTAATTTTTGGAAAGCCGCACACCGTGATGGCCGCCGCGTCGCACGCGGTGCCGATGGGTTACGGAGCAATCGGCGCGGTGCTTACCGCCCTGGTTCCCGCCATGTGGGCCTACAACGGCTTTAACGACCTGGGCGATCTGGGCGAAGAGATTCTGCATCCTGAAAAAAATATTCCGCGCGCGATTATTCTTGGTTTGCTGACGGTGTGCGGCTTGTACCTGTTGGCGAATGTTGTGTACTTCCGCGTTTTGCCATTGCAGGAGCTGGCGGAATCGCATCATCTGGCGTCCGACGTGGTGCAATCGTTGGCCGGCTCTCGAGGCGCGGCGTGGTTGACGATGGCCATGGCCGTCTCGGCGCTGGGCGCGCTGCACGTGGTGGTGCTGACCGGCGCGCGCATTCCGTACGCCATGGCTCGCGACGGAGCTTTTTTTAAATTTGCCGCGCGTTTGCATCCCTCATTTCACACGCCCAGCGGCTCGCTGATTTTTCTCGGCGGAATAGCCGCGTTACTGGCGCTGAGCGGGACCTACGAGGAACTCTATTCTCTGTTTGTTTTCGCCGTGTGGATTTTCTTTGCCTTGACCGCAATTGCCCTGCTTCGGTTGCGCAGCAAAGCGCCGAGCCTGCCCCGCCCGTATCGCGCGTGGGGCTACCCCGCAACGCCAATTATTTTTTTCCTCGCGGCCTTAGCGCTTACGGTGAATTTGTGGATGGTGCGGCCGGTGCGCTCATCTCTGGGGCTGCTGGTGATTTTGGCGGGCGTACCATTTTTCTATGGGTGGCGGAAGACGGTTCGCGGTGAGCGC
>JBEKVU010000020.1:0-18588 GCA_049513775.1 Candidatus Acidiferrum sp. | reverse complement strand
GGGTGCATCTCATTGTGGCCCGGCAGATGTGTGCGCCAGGATGCTGGAGCTCGGGTTCGCCGCACATTGCTTTCAACTTTTTTGTGTTGCGCGGGTTTGCTTAGAACATGCACGTCCCTGAGTGCGGTTTTCTGCAACTGAATGGATTACATCGGGAGTTGGTGAGTTTGAAATGGCTACGCGACAACACTATTTCGCGCTAGAGGAATTCGTCGGGGAGCGCCGCGCGAAGCCGCGGATTGCGCCAGAGTTGCTTACGTATGTGTCGTTCGGGGGCAGCAATGGCGGCATGATCTTGGATGTAAGCGAAGGCGGACTGGCAGTGGCGACGGCGTTTGCGATTCCGGAAGCTTCGCTCGTCGAAATGGTGATTCCAACGGATGCGGTGCATGAACGAATTGAAGCGACGGTGCGGGTGGCGTGGATTGGAGAATCAAAGCGCCGCGTGGGCGTTCAGGTTGTCGAGGCATCGCCAGGTACGCAGGAGGCTTTACGGAAGTGGATTTGCGCGATGCAGTGTTCCGAGGCCGGGGGCAGTGCGAATGCAAAAACACCTGTGGTCGTGGGTCGGAGAGGTTTCGCGAATTTGGGGGGCGACGGTTCTCCTGCCGAGAGCGCGTGGGCTGTCGAGACGGTGCCGACAGACGAGACCAGTTTAGATGTCCCAGAAGAGATTCCCGTCTCCCAGGTAATGATCGTCGAACCCGTTGCGACGCCGGAGCAACCGGTGGTCGTGGCCTCCAACGACGTCCCGGAGCCAGAGAAGCCGCAAATTATGGCGCCAAAGACCGTCGTTGCGGATACTGGAGCTTTGAAGTCGGTCCCGCTTGTGCCGCTTCTAGAGCGCCCTGGGCAGGTGGTCATGGCTGGCGCGAGCGGCGCGGCGGCAATTCGTGTCCGCGTTGCGGAACCTGTTCGAACCATTGGTCCAAGGCGAGTTGGCGAAAACCCAAAGATGCCAGGGCCTTCGGCGAAATCCCAGGGGAATAAATCCTCTCCAAGTAAGACCGACATTGGCAAGGCACAGGTTGGCGGCACGTTGCGGGCGGTGGGCGTTGCTGAAAAGCGAAGAACTCTCACAACGACAAAAGCGCGCCCGTTTCCGCTCGCGGCGGCTCTTGTGATCGTGGTTCTCGGTGGTTTTCTTCTCGGCCTAGTGATTGGCCGGAGCGTACTCGAGCGTTGGACGCAAAATCCCCCCGCCGCGAACGCGCCGTCGTCTCCTAGCGCGGAGGTTCAGCCGTCGGCCGTTCCTCTGCAACCGCCGGTGCCGTCGCCGAATCCGAGCGGAGGAAAACCGGATGCGCCGGATTCCGATGATGCGCCCAGTCACCTGCACCCGTCTGTCCCGACGTTACGATCGGCATCCGATCAAGGCCGGCCAGCGGTTGTGCGGAGCGCTGAGAAAATTTTCGATGCGGGTCAGCCGGTCGAGAGGCAAGCCTCGCCAGGGAACGACGTAAAGAGCGACACGCTCGTCGAAGACTCTCAGATTTCAGCGGCGGGCGGAGAAGCTTTGGTGACGCCGAATGAAGGGGACGCGCCACTGCGAGTCGATTTGGGTGAAGAGGTTCTCGCGCACTTGCCCTCTTTGGAGATTCGAGCGCGCCGGTTTGTGATGGTTCCCGGGGAAGGTGCGGGACGGCATCACAAAGCGCGCAGGGAGCGGCTGGTGGTGGGCCCGATGATTTCCCGCGTGACCCCGCAACCGCCTGCATCCGCGACGAATAGCGCGAGTACAAGCCAATTCACCGAGCAAACCGTTTTTGTACGAGCGACCATTCGAGGAGACGGGGACGTTGTGTATGTCGACCCGCTGAGCGGCCCGCTCGCGCTGATTCCCGGCGTGATTACCGCGGTACGCCAGTGGCGCTACGAACCGAGCTCGCTCGGCGGAAAGCCCATCGAAACACAAGTGGAACTAATGCTCACGTTTCGACCGTTGCGCTAACGTTGTAAGTCTCCCGGCTCGGCCACAGCGCCAAGCGGACACGATTCGGCGCCCATACAAAGCAGTGCGAAACCTGGCGAGCGGTTCGTTTAGTGCCAGCGCAGAAGTGCGTCGCCGCCTGCGCCGATTTCGAGATACAACTGGCGCTCGGGTTTCGAGCAATCTAGAACGGTGTTGGCTTGATATAAATCTTGGACCGTCAAGCGGTAGGGAGCGTCAGCTACGCTCATTTGCAGGAAGATCGGGCCGGAGGGTTTATTCTCCAGCGTGGTAACGCCTTCCTTGCTCCACAGGCTTTCCTCTTCGCCATTCAAGATGATGTCGTAAGCTTTGGAAACGGCTTTCTTCGAGACATATTTCACTTGCACGGTATAGGTGCAGGTGCCAAGCGGCGGTTTCGCGGGTTTTTCGGCGGACGGCGGGACCTGAGTCAAGACCATCGCGTGCACCTGGTCCGCGAGAGTCAGCGCGGCTTTGCCGAGCGGCTGCTTCTCAAACGCTTTGGCCGGACCGCTGGCCATGGTGGCGTAGGCGCTCCGCGCTTGACCAATACGGCTTGTGGCGTGGCCGACGATGTCGAGCCCGGAATTGGCGATTTCGAGAGCCAGAGCGTGGCGATCGACGATGAAGCTGAAGTCCGAAGGGTCGCCCACTTTTCCGGTGGAGACGTCCATGATGCTGGCTTCCACGTTCAGCGTGTAGTCGCCCTTTTGCGGCTTGGTGGTCTGCAGGAAACTCATGATCAAGACCATGTCGACTTCGGCGGATTGCGCGTAGTCGACAATGGACTCCGGAATCAGCGGATTGTAGAGCCCGCCGGGATTGAGCAGCACTACGTCGAACGGCGCACCATCCAATTTGTGGAATTCCATGGCGGTGAGATTCTGCGCGAACTGCTCGCCGTACTCTTCGCCGGATTGATCGAACACCGGCATGATGCCCAGAATTTTTCTTCCGCCTTTATCCTGCGCGCGCACAACGCCTGCCGAACTAGCGAGCAGGAACGTCAGAACGAAACAAATAGACACACGAAAAACAAAACTTCGAGCTCGAGTCATAGAGCCTTTCTCCATCGCGAAGATTTGCGAGAGGACGCGCGATAAGGCGTCCTCTCGGGCCGAATTGCGGTTACTGCAATTTATTGTGGCGTTGCGGTGGTTTTCTTCACTGCGGGCTTCGCTGGTTTCGGTGGGGAGTCAGAAGTGGCCCCGGACCGCGAATCGCCGTGGTCGGCGCTCGAGCTGGTCGCTCGGTTGATCACATCCGTGGTGGCTGTCGACGGGGCGGTGGAAACCGTGGTGACAAACAAAGAGTCGACGTTCTTGGTGGTCACGACGGAAGCTGGCGGAACATACCAGCTCTTATCTCCAGCCAGCAGGAAATAGTCGTAGATGATGTACATGTTGATGGGCAACGCTCCACCGTGTTGCCGCTGGTAGAGCGCGACATAGGTTTTTAACTCTTTTTTGATCTGTTCCTGAAGGCTCGGATCGTTCTGCGTGATTTGGTAGAGCGCTTCCTCAAGGTGTGGCTCAGGGTAGGCCCCTCGCTCGGCATCGTATTTAATCGAGTCGACGAATTCTGTTAACGCTTGTTGTTTGTCTTCCGGAGTGCGGCCGGTCTGCGCGATGACTTGGCCAAGGTAATAGTGCACGCGCGGATCGTTGGAGCGCAGCTTCTCGGCGTCTTCGAGATTATCGCGGGCCATGGCGAAAAGGTCGTAATCCATGGCGATGACACCGTTGTCGCGCTTGAGCGCCGCCATCAGCAACGAAAACTCCGGGGTAGAAGCGGTGAGTCCGGCCTTTAGTTTGGCTGCCAGGTCGGCTTTGTAGGTGGAGGTGAGCAGGCTGGTGATTTCCGCCTGGCGTTCTTTCGTGCGCGCGGGATTGCCTATGAAGCCCAAGCCGACGCGACTATCGCGGCCGACAAGATTATCCAGTCGTGCGTACATGCGGGGGATCTCCCGCGCGTCGAAGTTACGGTCCAGCATGTATTTCAGGCCGGCTTCATCAGCTTCGTTTTCATAAACGGTGGACCATTCGGTGGGGACGAACTTGTTGCGGAAGAGCAGTGAACCCCCGATGATGCCCACTGCGCCACCGATGAGTCCGCCGTAGAGCGCACCGCTTGCGCCGCCTGCCGCGCCGCCGATCGCGGAGCCGCCGATGGCTGCAACGGCGCCGAAGATGGCCTTCTTCTTCTGGACGTCCGCGCCCTTTTCCTTATCGAACTCCTCTTCAAGGATGCTGTTTTTAATTTCGTTGTAAGCGTGGCGCCGCTCGACGTGGGCGATTTCGTGGCCCAGGACGTAGGCGAGCTGCGCTTCGTCGTCAAGCAGCGCGACGAGACCGGTGGAGATATAGATGGTGCCGGTCGAGAGGGCTTCCGCTCTGGGGACGGGATCGAGCAGCAAGCGGAAGGAGTACAGATTGGGCGAGCCGTCGGGAACAATTTTTTGGCCCAGGGCATTCACGTACCGCAGCAGGATGGGGTTGTTGTAGAGTTCGCCGAATTTCTGGCGGAATTCGGCGAGAGCCGTAGGTGAGAGTTCGCCGAGGCGCGAAGACTGGTTGACGTTGAAGGCGTACTCCATGTCTTCACGGCGCCGCGCGTCCCAGGTGTCGGCGATGCGTTTTTGCACGTCGGGACGCTGGGCGATAGCGGCTAGCTTTTGTTTATCTTTGTCGGTGTACTCGGTTGCGGTTTGAGCCGACAACTGCACGCTGGTAAAAACCACGGCAATCGCCATGAGCCCAACACGCGTGGACCAGGACCTTTTGATCATAGGTTCTCCTTCGTTCTAGTAGCCAATGTCGAGGGACGGCCGGGAAGCGCAACTTGACTTGCCCAAGATAGTGAATCGAGTAGCGGGTGCGTGTCAAAGACTTATGAACGGCTGCTACAAATAAAGTTAATGTGCCCAGCGGGGACGCTCGAGTAAATAAGGCCAAAAGGCACAGCGCCCAAGGCTCACACGCCGAAAGCACACACGATTGACAAGCCCTTACTGCCTCACGTACATTCGCTGGCAACGAACGCTAAGCATGCGAGCACACCTTACGATTCTCGCGGGAGTTCTGGCAGCGCTGGCATTCCTGCCGGCCAACGCCGACGATGGCAGCGAGCCCATCGTGTTGCAGATCCCCCAGCTTGAGTTCAACCTGGACGCCAATCTGGCGGCCACCATCGAGACCCCCAACTTCGAAGCCATGAACATCCGTATCTCGCGGACTCCGCAACAGGTCAGCTACGGAAGCATCTACTCGAAGATCAACACGGAATCCGCGAACATCGTCATGACGGTGTCCAGCGACGAACAAGGGATTCTGTGCAAATTCGATCTGGGGCACCGCGCCGGCTTTCACATGCATCCGGGACGCAATTCCGTGGAGCTGGAATACAAAGACGGCATGGAGCGCGTGCACTACGCTTCCTTTATCTTGCAGACGGAAGAAAAAGCGCCCGCGCCGGCGCGACACATCAACATCACGCCGGACCGCGCGGCCGCAGGAAAGTTTGCGGTGGTGATTGGAATTGCGCAGTATCAGAATTCTGGCAGCGGCCTTTCGAATCTGCAGTTCGCCGACAAGGATGCGCAGGATTTTCGCGACTTCCTGCTTTCGCCGGAGGGCGGATCGTTTCAGAAGGACCATGTGCGCGTTCTGCTCGATGCCGACGCCACCTCGCAGAATGTGCGCAGCGCGTTTTATACATTTTTGACGCAGGCGCAGCCGACCGACGAAGTGGTGATTTACATCGCTGGGCACGGCGCGCCGGATCCGAACGATCCCCGCAACCTGTATCTTCTGACCTACGATACCAAGCTGGATGATATGGGCGGCACGGCGTTTCCCATGCGCCAGATTCAGGATGTGTTTGCGAATGTGTTGAAGGCCAAACGCGTGGTGACTTTTGCGGACACTTGCCACAGCTTTGGATTTAGCGGTGCGCGCGCTCGAGGTAAGAAGAACACCAACTCGAACAATCTAGTCAACCAATACATGGCGCACTACGCCAACGATTCGGCTCGCGCGGTGATTACCGCCAGCGATGTGAGCCAGCTTTCTTACGAATCCGATCAATTTGGCGGTGGGCACGGCGTGTTCACGTACTATTTGCTCAAGGGTTTGCACGGCGAAGCCGACGCCAACAAAGACGGTACCGTGACCGCGGGCGAGCTGTTTGCTTACGTGCACGACAACGTCGCGAAGGCGACCAGCGGAAATCAAAGCCCGATGGCTGGGCCCGGATTGGCTGAACGCATCCCGCTAGCCGGTTCGGCGTTGAAAGGTGCTGCTAGAGCTTCGACGGAAACTCCCGCCGTCTCGCGCAAAGCCTCTGGCGCACTGCTTCGTTAGTTTCAAACGCAGCGAACGCCGATTCGCTGTACTCTCTTGTCATGCTTCGCCGCTCGCGCATGCGGCGTGAACGAACGATGACGGGAAATTCAAACGCACAAAAGAACGGTTCTCTCGGAGCGGTCCCGCAAGGCCAGCCGCCAGCGCGGTCGCGCGGAAAAACGGATGAACCTTCATGGCGAACCGGCGCCGCGCGATGGATCGTCACCGGATTTTTGGCCCTGTTGGCCGCGGCGGTGGTGTATTTCGCCGATGGCCGCGGCTTTCTGGAAGTTCCCGAGCTACACGGCTACGACATGCTGGTTACGAAGCAGAAGGCGGAAGAGCCGCCATCCGACATTTTGTACGTGGACTTCGATGAGGATACCGTAAGTGCTTACAACGCTTTCCCTCTTCCGCGTGCTCTAGTGGGCCAAGTGATTCAGAGAATTTCGTCTGGCAAACCCAAGGTGATCGCACTGGACGTAATTCTGGATCTGAAACGTGAGAACGAGCATGGCGGAGCCGACGATCAACATCTGGCCACAACAATCGCGGATGCTGGCAACGTGATCCTCGTCAGCGAGTACGGCTTTGATGGGCAATCGCTCAGGGAGCCTTTGCCGGAATTTGCGGACGGCGCCGATGGCCTCGCATTCGGCGATGTGCCCATCGACGCGGACGGCTCGGTGCGGCGCATGTTTCTGGCGGCTCTAACAAAGAGTTACCAGCGGTTTTCGTTCCCGGTTCAGATAGCAAAAAACTTTTCTGAGCGGCACCTGAGCGAAGGCAAGAACGGGCACATTCTGTTTGGCCAAGAGGACATCCCTCTGGCGACTGCCAATCCACCTACAGCGTGGATCCACTTTCATCCGTCTCCTCCGGTGCGCGCCATTTCGGTGCAGAGGGTGCTCTCCAAGGAATTCGATCCCGCCATATTCCAGGGCAAGATCGTAATGATTGGCCAGACCAGCGAGGTGGGAAAGGACCTTTTTGACACTCCGGTCACGCGGGCCGATGTGCAGATCTACGAACAAGGCAGTTCGAAGCCGCGAAGCGAATTATCCGGTACCGAAGTGCATGCCGCGGCAGTGGCCACGCTGCTGCAAGGTGATTTCCTAGAGCGATTAAGTCCACTGGCGCACTGGAGCGCGGGAATAGGGCTCGCTTTTCTCGTGATCGCGCTGGGTTTCCACAGCCGCTGGTACGTAGCTCTCGGCATGTACCTGGTGTTGGCGCTGGTAATTTTTCTGGTATCGCTCTGGATGTTCAGCAAGCACCACATTTGGGTGCCGTTTATTTCGCTTGAGGCGTGCATCGTGCTGGCGCTGCCCGCCGGCTTGGGGTATCGCTCGGTGGAAGAGCGGCGCGAGAAGAATTTGATGGAGGCGGAGCGCCGCCAGATCATGGGCCTCTTCGAACGTTATGTTTCCGCGGACGTCGCGGCGGAAATATGGAAACGCCGCGATGAAATCGTCCTCGGCGGGGAAGAACGCGCCGCCACGATTCTGTTTTCCGATATCCGCGGCTTCACGGCCATGACCGCGGGGGTTCCGTCCAGTGAGGTGTTGGCGTGGCTGAACCGCTATCTGACGGCAATGGCCGAAGTTGTCAAGGCCAATCGCGGCTTTCTGAATAAGTTCATCGGCGATGGAATTATGGTGGTTTTCGGCGCGCCATTGACAGACGGTGCGCAGGAGGACGCCTGCCGCGCGGCGCAGTGCGCTATCGATATGCTGGCCCGCATGGACGACTGGAACGCCGCGCTTCTCCCCGGCCAGCCGCAGATGAAGATTGGCATCGGCATCCACAGTGGCACGGTCACGGCCGGCAACGTGGGCTCCCTTGACCGCATGGAGTATTCGGTCATCGGAGAAGCGGTAAACCTGGCGTCGCGCCTGGAAGCCCTGACCAAGGATTTCGGGACCCCCATCGTGATCAGCCCGGCCACCTGGGAACACATCCGACATTGCTTTACCACCGTATCATTAGGTGAAGCGCAAGTGCGTGGCTTCACCTCTGCGATCCCGCTGTATAGTGTGCAGAAATCTTCTAACGTCGAGGTGCATCAATGAAGTGGTCGCTAGCCTACCCATTCATTTTTGGCGCTTTGCTGTTAACCAGCGCGGCCTTTGTGGGACGCGCGCAGCAGTCCGCCCCCCCCGCGCAGGGCGGCAATTCGGGCGGCAGCGCGTCTGGAAGCGGCGCCGCGAAGCCGGCGAAGAAACATCTCGACGCGGACCTTTCCGGGTTCGATCTTTCTGATGAAAAGGGAAAGAAGGTGGCGACGAGTTTCGGTGGCAGCCGCGGAGCCTCCTTTCCCTCTGCCACGCTGTACGCCCCGAAACTGGCAAAATTCTACGGTGGCGACGCACTGTTTCAGTGGGCTTCCGAAGGCCACAATGATGGCTTCGTCCTGCTGATTACCGACGAAGACGAAACGCAAATCGTCAAACAATCGGTGACGGAACCGCACTACAAGCTTCCTTCCGACCAAAACAAACTGCAGGCGGGCGAAACGTACTACTGGCGTGTGCAGGTCTTGCCGGCCGCCACGGCGGGCGACTCGCTGGGCCTCCAGGTGGTTTCCGCAGTGGAGCGGCGGGCCATTGATAGCGCTTTGGCTGGAGCCCGCGGAACGGATCCGTACAAGACCGGGCTGGCGCGCGCAAAAGTTTTCACCGATCACCGTTTGTGGTTTGACGCCATTGGTGCCTACACGGAATTGATCGAAAAGTATCCCAATCGCGCGGAACTCTACGAGCAGCGCGGAAAAATCTATGCGCAAGTGGATGCCACCAGCAAGCTCGCGGAAGCGGATTCGGTCCATGCAGCCGATCTGAATAAAGGTAACTAGTGAAGTTGCCTCATCATTCGCCGCAGTGTCCGCGCTAGATAACTCAATGACGCAGCCCGGTTCGACAGCAGCGTCCGGCGTAGAGAACATTCCTTCCACATACGCTCTACATCTACAGTGAAAAGCTCATGGCGCGGGCGACACGCGCACGGTATGCTTTGGCGCGGAACGCACTGCTCGAATCTCCGCTGGCTACTTAAGCCCCAAGGCTAGAAACTCGTGGAGTCCACCCAGGAACTGATTTTGTCTCTATTCCCGCCGGCCGAGCGGAGCAACTCCTCTTTGCTACGGCTCGCGCAGAAGGCCGAGGCGCTGACCGCGGCATCCACCCTTCCGCAGCGGCTCGATGCCTTCGTGGACCTCTATTCTTGGACGCGCGAACGCGATGTGCTGATCTCCGATCCCTTAGCCAGCGCTCCGTGCGCAGCGGCGGAAGCTCCGGACCCGGATAGCAAACGCAGCCTGGTTTGGACCTCCATCCTTGAAAGCTCTCCGGAAATTTTGGCGCAGTATCGCCAGAGCGTCGCCCAGATTCTGCGCGAAACCGATGGCCTGACTTTTTTCGCTTCCTCCGGCCTGCCAAGTGACCGTGGTTTGCTGGCGGAAACCTCCGAGCGTTTCTCGCGCATCGTGCTGCCCTCGCCGCGCGAAGATACTGACCTTTCGAAGTTATTCCTGCGCATGTTTCCCACCGACAAAGATGTCGATCGCTTTTTCAATACGCTACCCGAGCACTTCGATCGCATCGTTTCGCTGGCCGCTCCTCCGGACGATTCGGACGCTTGGCCGCCAATGGTAGAGACTCTTCTCGACGCCTTTTGTCTGCTCGGCGCACGCATTCAGGGCTTGGGTCTTTCCGAAGAGTTGCGCATGCGCTCCCGTACCGACTCGCCGCAGCAATCGCCTTTCTATCGCCTGACGCGCAGCGGCGATTCGTTGGTCTCTGCGGTGAAAACGAACGAAGGCCTGGCTCTGGCCGAGAAGGGCTTAAAGCAAACGGTCGCCGATTGTCGCGCGGAGCTGCAATCGATCGCCACGAATCTCGACTCCAATGGCGTAAACCTGGACGTGGTCTATGTTCTCGACGTCATTCGCCACAGCCTGCTGCGCATCGAGGCCATCGCCGCGGTGCTCGCCGCCGAGCCGGGTCCGGCCAAGAAAACCGCCGTGCAACATTTGCTCACCGATGTGGTGCGCGGACGCCTCGCGGATCGCAGCCTGCGTCACCTGGCGCACAATAATCTGCGGTTGCTGGCACGCAAAATCACCGAATGGGCCGGCAAGACCGGAGAACATTACATCACCACGGATCGCAGCGAATACTGGCTGATGTGGCGCGCTGCGCTCGGCGGCGGGCTGCTTACCGTGGCCACCGCCGGTATAAAAATGGTGGTCACCCATTCAGATTTGCCGCTGTTCTTTGAAGGTTTTCTCTCGGGTCTCAATTACTCCATCAGCTTCATTTTGTTGCAGGTCTTCAGCCTGGTGCTGGCCACCAAGCAGCCGTCCATGACCGGCGCCGCGCTGGCGCGCATCGTGCACCGTTGCCGGGACGCTTCACGCAGCGATGAGCTCGTGACTTTCGTGGCCAGGATTTTTCGTTCGCAGCTCGCAGCGGCGCTCGGAAACGTAGTGGCCGTTTCTCTGGGCGCGCTCGCTTTCAGCTTTGCCTGGCGCGCGGCGATAGGGTCGCCCTTCATTCCGGAAGAAACCGCTCAGCACACCGTCGAATCGCTCAACCCCTTTCATAGCGGAACAATTCTCTTCGCCGCGCTCACCGGCGTCATTCTGTGGCTCTCCAGCCTGGCCGGCGGATGGATCGAGAATTGGGCCGTCTACAACCGCTTGCCACAGGCCATCGCCGAGCATCGCCTTGGCGGTCTGTTGCAGCGGCAAACGCTGATTCGCATCTCCGATGTCTTTACCCGCAATATTTCCGGATGGGGCGGCAGCATCGCGCTGGGATTTATGCTCGGCATGACGCCGCCGCTGGCGCGCTTCTTTGGTGTGCCGCTGGACGTGCGCCACGTCACGCTGTCCACCGGAACCCTCGCGCTTTCCTCCGCCTCGCTCGGTCATGAATCCCTCGATCACGGAGACCTCTATTGGGCCGCGCTCGGCATCGCGTTTACGTTCGTCTTAAACCTTACCGTCAGCTTTTATTTTGCGCTGAGGCTGGCATTGCGCGCGCAAGACGTCACTTCCAAGGACCATCTCCAGATCATGCGTTCACTGGTGCACCGTTTCGCGGAATCGCCCAGAGAGTTTTTTCTCCCGCCCGCGGATGTTGCAGGTACCGTGGTTTCCACGCATTGAATGTTTTGCCTCCGAGCCCTGCGTGGCCCTCCGGCCACTCATCAAATCCTGAAAACGCGCTGGTTACTAAAGGCTTCTTTGGTGCATCCTAAGAGTTGAGCGGACCGCGAAAGCACCGCAACATTTCTTCGGGAAAAGCAAGAGCAGGGAAGCAAGGAGAAGTGCCATGGGCAGGGGGAATCTTCAGCTGAAAGGCCTTTATTTCGGAGGGTTCTTAGCGTTGTCTCTAGCGTTGGCTGGCACAGCATTCATGTGCGGCCCCGCTGCAGCGCAGGAAGTCGGGCCCTTGCAGGTGCCCCCGCCTTCTGAGACGCAAGCTCCGCCGCCGGTGCACCGGCCCGATAATCCTCCGGGTAAGGTTGCCCCTCAAGTGGGCTCGCACGTCGATACCGCGCCGCCATCTATTCCTGTCGACCAGATCATCCAGAAATTCGCGGCGCGCGAAGCCGAATTCAAGACCGAGCGCGACAATTACACCTACACGCAAACCTTCGTCATGCAAACCATCGATGCTGACGGGCAGCCCGACGGCGAATATCGCATGACCAGCGACATCGTGTTTACTCCGGGAGGCAAGCGCGTCGAACACGTCACGGACGCGCCGGTTCCTTCGCTTCAGCGCATCACCGTTTCCCAACAAGATATTGATGACCTCGAACACGTCCAGCCGTTCGTTCTGACCACCCAGGAACTGCCCAAGTACGACGTCAAATATGTCGGCAAGCAACAGGTCGATGAACTAACCACTTACGTTTTTGACGTGGGTCCAAAAGTCCTGGAGAAAAATCAGCGTTATTTTCAAGGTCGCGTTTGGGTCGAAGACAAAACCTTCGGCATCGTCAAGACCGACGGAAAAGCCGTTCCGGACATCCGTAAGAAAAACAGCGAAAACGTATTTCCGCGCTTCGAAACCTTTCGCGAGAATATAGAAGGGAACTACTGGTTCCCAACCTACACCCGTTCCAACGACACCTTGCATTTCTCGTCCGGCGACATCCGCATTCACATGACCGTACGCTATGCGAACTACCAACGATTCGGTTCCACCATCAAGATCGGCACCGCGCACGCAACCGACGACCCGAAGGCTGACGATCCGAACCAGAAAGATCCTCAGCAATAAACCCATCCGCTCTAGCGGTGGCTGAGCCAGACAATCGTCACGCCGGCACAAACAATGGCGACGCCGATCCAACGCTGGGTGTTGATGCGCTCGCGCAAGAAAACCGCCGCACCCACTGCTCCGGCGGCGTAGCTTAAGGCCGTAACCGGTACCACGAAACTCACGTTTTCAAACGAAAGCATCGCCAGCAGCGAGAAAAACGCCAGCGCCATCATGGCCACGCCCAGCCACATCCAGCCCACGCGCAGCGCGCGCAGCATAAATTTCAACAGCGCGAGCGGCCGGAAATCGTGCACTTCGCCGATTTGTTTCATGGCGTGCGAGACGCACAACTCTCCTCCAGTACCCGAAACCACCAGCAGCGTCAGCAACAAAAATTCCCGCATGGCTAGACCCGCTCCGTCGTGCGTGGCGGTGTGTGCCCCACCACAAATACACCCACGCAAATCACCCCGATGCCCAGCCAGCGCAGCGGAGTGATGTTCTCGCCCAGCAAAAAATAACTCAGCACGCCGGTCACCGCGTACGCCAGCGATGACGAAGGCTGCACATAGCTATAGTCCGCCCAGGTAAGCACCAGCATATACGCCACAAAAAACGTAAGTAGCGACGCAATGCCCAGCCAGATGTATCCCGAGCTGAGAATGCGTTCCAGAATCTGCAGAATTTCGCCGGGCGCCCAATTCCTAGCCGAGCCGACGTTCTGCATCCCTTTTCCGAGTAGCACGTTTCCGAGCGGCGCAAAAAACGCGATAAAGCCAATCAGCAGATAGGTTTTGAAGTGAAAGCCCGCGGCTTCTTTCATAGTGAGTACGGCGGCGTCATTTCGTGATGGTCTTCAGGTCGTGACGCATGATCGGCCGTGGTGGCGCGTGGCAAGCCACGATCTTGAAGCCGGCGCGCGCAAAAGTTGTTGCGTATCCAGTGCCCGAGGCGCTGGGCGTCTTCTTCGCGTCGAGAAGGTAAGCTTCCAGCGCGGGCGCTTCGTAGCGTTTTGCGGCCCGTAGCGCCGCTGCGATCAGCGTCGACGTAACTCCTTTTCTGCGATACCCGATGCGCACATAAAAACAAGACAGCGACCAAACCGGCAAATCATCTACGCGCTTGAGTCGTGGCACGCGATCGATCCATGGCAATTCCGCGCGTGGCGTCAGTTGGCACCACCCCACCGGCAGGTTGCCGTCGAACACCAGCAAGCCCGGCGCGGGTCCGCGCTTCACAATCTCCCGAAACGCCACCTTATTCTTCTCACTCGGTCGCTTCCGATAAGCCGCCCCGATACGCCAATACATGCACCAGCAGCCGTTGCATGCACCCCTCTCGCCGAACAAATCCTCCAGCGCAGGCCACAATGCTGGCGTCAGCGGGCACACCGTGAATTGCATGGTCCTCGGACCTTCTGAGGTGGTTTCGTGATTCCGAACGCTTATCGGCGCTTGGCCTTTGCCAGTGGTTTGTCGCTCGCGTCTGTCCGTGCTTCCGGCGTGCCAGACCGCGTCGGCATGCTCATTTGCATGCGTCGTTCGTTGCGCGGCTCGCGCCAATTCACCTGCGGCAGCATTAACGATGCATCGATGCGGTCGCGATACTGCACCGCGATGTTCATCAGCGAATCGAGCAAGGCATTGGAGAGCAGGTGCGGCTCAAGCCCCAGGTCCACCAGCTTCGAATGCTTGGCGTTGTAGTAGTGCTCTTCAGCTTCCACGCGCGGATCCGGAAGGTGATCGATCTCCACGCTCAGCCCCAGTTTCTTGCCCGCCGACTCCACCATGTGCGCCAAATCCAGCACGGAGAAGCGCTCCGTGAACTGGTTGTACACGCGGCACTCGCCCTTCTTCGCCGGATTCTCGCATGCAATTTCAATGCACCGCACCGTGTCGCGAATATCCAGGAAGCCGCGCGTCTGTCCGCCTTTGCCATACACCGTCAACGGTTGTCCAATAGCCGCTTGCACGCAGAAGCGATTCAGCACCGTTCCAAAAACGTCGTCGTAGTCAAACCGATTGATCAGCGCTTCGTCCATCGCGGTTTCGTCGGTGGTCGTCCCGTACACCACGCCCTGATTCAAATCCGTGGCCCGCAATCCCCAAATCTTGCACGCAAACATCATGTTGTGAGAATCATGCACTTTTGAAAGGTGATAGAACGATCCCGGCTGCTTCGGGAAGGGCAGCACGTCCTTGCGCCCGTTGTGCTCGATCGTGATGTAGCCTTCTTCGATGTCGATATTGGGCGTGCCGTACTCGCCCATGGTCCCCAGCTTGATCAAATGACAATCCGTATTCAACTCGCGAATCGCGAACAAAACATTCAGCGTCCCCACCACGTTGTTCACCTGCGTGAACACCGCGTGCTTCCGGTCAATCATGGAATACGGGGCAGAGCGCTGCTCCGCGAAATGCACGACCGCTTCAGGCTCGAAATCCTTCATGGTGCTGGAGAGAAAGTCGTAATCCGCGACGTCGCCCACAAACAGCTCGATCGTCTTCCCGGTCAGGTTCTGCCATACCCGCAGGCGGTCCGTTAGCGGACGGATGGGCGTCAGCGTCTGCGCGCCCAACTCGTGGTCCCACTGGCGGCGCAAATAGTTGTCAATAATCGCGACCGAGTGCCCCTTTTGAGATAAATACAGCGCTGTCGCCCAACCGCAGTAGCCGTCGCCACCGAGCACGGCAATTTTCATGTGACCTCCTCAGAATATTCGTGTCTACCAACTCAACCGCAGCCACTCGTGCCTGCGGCATAACTGCTCCGGGTCACTGCCAGGGTTCAGAAAATCACACCAGGTATCGCATATACAACACACAATTCTATATATTGTAGCGAATCCCGGCCGCTTGCGCGAATCCCCCCGAAGTTGTTAGCGGTCGCCTTCCCAGCCTCAACTCGCTGATGTACCTAAACTTACAGCGTTCCTATTTTTCGCGGTTCCGCGCCTCGAGCGCAAGACCGTTTTTCGCCCGCTGAAGCGAAAGTGTGCCCCCTATTCCGTCCTTCGATTCTTGTCATACCCGAACAGCCACAAAAAAGTTCCTATGCCCATCCAGAGCGTTTCAGGTAGGTTTTGCGGCGATTCGCCAGCAGGAGTGTTCTTACGTACCAACGGTGGCCAAAGCGAGCGCCTCCGCCGGCATTTTCGTGGTGGACTGAATCTTCCATTTCTTCATCCACAAAAATAATATCAGCAGCCCCCACAGATGATAGCCAAGATTCGCCTGCCGCTTTAAGTGCCGCTGCACCAGCGACTCCACCGCTGCGGCATCGAACAACTCCCGGTAGGTCTCCACTCCCTCGCGCAGCGTCTCCACCATCAATTCACGCAGCGGTCCGCGCAGCCATTCGTGCGCGGGAATATCAAAGCCCGTCTTCTTGCCTTCCAGAATCGTCACCGGCAGCTTTGCCCGGCGCAGCGCGCGCAGCACCAGCTTTTGCCGCGTCCCGCGAATCTTCAAATCCAGCGGCAGCGTCGCCGCAAACTCGACGATGCGATGGTCGAGAAACGGCGGACGCACCTCCACCGCGTGCGCCATGCTCATGCGATCGCTTTTCACCAGAATATCGTCCGCCAAATAATATTTCTGGTCGAACCACAGCATCGGCGCCAGCAAATCGCGCGACTCGGGCAACTTGTCCATCTCGCCCATCAACTCGTGAAAGCTTCCCGGCAGAACTTCTCTCAACAGTTGCTGCTTTTGATTGCCGTTAAACGTGCCATTCCAGAATACGTGCGCGTCGCTGGGCGAAAGCAGGCTGCCCTCAAGAAATCGCTTCACCTTGTATTCAAAGCTGATCTTCTCGTCCGAAACCGGCCATTGCCGCGCCGCCGCCAGCGCCGTCCGCAGCAGCCCGCGCGGAACATGCCGCGCGCGCCCGGCTAAAATGTCCGCGCGGCACGTCAAATAGCCCGCAAACAATTCGTCCGCGCCTTCGCCGCTCAGCGCCACGGTCGTGCTCTTCTTGCACAATTTTGACAAAAACCACACCGGCAACGATCCCGCATCGGCGTTCGGCTCATCTGAGTAATAGGCAAATTCCTGAATCGCACCTTGCAAATCCTGCTCGGGCGTCAGATCCAACTCCTGATGCTCGGTCTGGTATTCCTTCACCGCGCGATGCACCAAATCGCTCTCGTCGCACGACCGCCCGTGATACGTGATGGAAAAAGTTTTAAGTCTTGCCGACGTTGCATGCGACGCATAATGCAGAATCGTCGTCGAATCCATTCCTCCGCTCAACCAAATCCCCAGCGGCACGTCGGACAGCATGTGCTCCCGTACCGACTCCTGCAGCAGCCGGTCAAGCGCTTCAACCGCGTCCCCCATGCTCCACGCCGTCGGCGCGGTAAACGGCAACGTCCAATACGCCTCGCTGTGAACTATCCCGTTCCGCCATTCCAGCCACGTTCCGGCAGGCAATTTCTCCACGCCCTCGATCAGTGTCCACGGACACGGCACATAATTCAGCGACAGGTAGCAATCCAGCCCCTGCAAGCTAATCCGTCGCTCGATTTCCGGGTGCACCAGCACGGCCTTCAGTTCCGACCCAAAAAGTAACTCTTCGCCCTGCCGCGCAACGTACAACGGCTTGATCCCCATGCGGTCGCGGGCCAGCACCAGCCGCCGCTCCGATTCTCTCCACAGCGCCACCGCAAACATTCCGCGCAACCGCCGGAAGCACTCCGTGTCCCATTGCACAAAGGCCCGCAAAACGGTCTCCGTGTCCGAGTGCGACACAAACGCATGCCCGAGCCCTTCAAGCTCCGCGCGAATTTCCAGGTGATTGTAAATTTCGCCGTTAAACGCGATCCCGTAGTCGCCGTCTTCCGTAAGAATCGGCTGGTCCCCGCCCTCTAAATCAATAATCTTCAGCCGTGTCGCCCCGCACGAAAACACCCCGGCCGCATGCACGCCTTGCTGGTCCGGTCCGCGGTGCGTCAGCGTCGCCGTGGCTTGCCGTATGCGCTCGAGCGGCGGCTTCCAGGTTTTATGAGTAAATCCGGCAATTCCGCACAAATTGTGGTACCTCGCAAAACCGCCCGCGAACTTGGCGGCCAAACTCTCTTTTTTCCGAACACACTTCTAGCCGTGGCCTCTGGCCTAGCCAATCCGCCTGAACAAGCTGCTCTTCTTTGTTAGAATGCGTATTGCTCAGCCCCACGCAATTCTGGCGCAATAAATAGAGATCTCCACTCCGTGTCGCCGAACTCGGGCACCGTGAGTTAAGATGCGCACGCCCGGCACTTGAGTTTCCCGGAAAGCGCGACGGCCTGCGCCGAGGTGCCCGCGCCGAACGCGCACTTTCACGCGTACCTAACATAAACTTTATAACTTCTTGAATGACGGTTTGCTAATGAGCCCGCTTATCGTCACGAAACTATCATTATCCCCCCAGCGCTGGCAACGTCTGTAATAGCGCCCTGAACCCATTCCACAGTATCTGCACCCCGATGCACACCAGCAGAAACGACGACAGCCGCATCACAATCGACATCCCGGTCTCTCCCAGAATGGCCGCCAACCGGTCCGCGAATCCGTAGCTCACATACACCGTCAACGCCACCACCGCCGACCCTAGAATCGCCGCCAGAATCGCCAGCACGTTGGCGCCGAAATGCCGCGGTTCATTCGCGCCCAGCGTAATCGCAATCGAAATCGACCCTGGCCCCACCGTCAACGGCAGCGTCAGCGGATAAAACGCGTTGCGAAACACATCCAGAGGCTTGACGCTCTTCTGCACCTGCCCCTGCCGTTCCTGCTCATCCTTCCTGCTCAGCAGCGTCCACCCGGTCGAAATCACGATCAGCCCGCCACCCACCTGCACCACGGGAATCGATATTCCAAAGAACGCCAAAATATGCGAGCCAATCAGGAAGGACGCCACCAGCAGCACAAAACAATTTATCGCCACCTTGCGCGCCAAAATCCGTCGCGTCGGCACACTATATTCGCTGGTCAACGACAGAAAGATCGGGCTGCTCCCCAGCGGATTCACAATCGGGAAC
>JBEKVU010000019.1:0-18674 GCA_049513775.1 Candidatus Acidiferrum sp. | reverse complement strand
GCCGCGCAGGGCTCGGCCAACGTGGTCGTCCAAAACCCGCCCAATCGGTCCGCCTCGATGGGCGGCGGCGGCGGAAACAGTAATTCGCTGCCGTTTACCATCGGCCCCGCTGCTGCCATCGCAAAAGCGCAAGCCGCAGCGGAAGAAACTCCGGCCGTAAGCGCCGACGGACGCTACGTGGCCTACACCGCGATGCAAGGTCAGTACGCGACGATATTTTTCCGCGACACCTGCCAGGGCGCAGCCTCCAGCTGTCAGCCGCAAACCACCATCGTTTCCGCCGGTCCCGGAAGCACGGCAGCGGACGGCGACAGTCACACGCCCTCGATGAGCGCCGATGGGCGCTACGTGGCATTCGCTTCGGCGGCCACTAATTTACTTGCGGCAGGCACGCCGTCTACATCGTCCAGCGCGTCAGTTTCTGGCCTGCAAGTCTATTTGCGTGATACTTGCACGGGTGCCGCGCCCTCCTGCGTGCCTTCCACCGAGCTGGTTTCCACCGATCCGACCGGGCAGCTCGTCGGCACGGAAGGAATTTTGCCTTCCGTTAGCGCTGCGGGAAGGTTCGTCGCTTTTGTCGCGGTAACGCCGAGTAAATCGCCAACTGCCAACACCACAGGGAACAGTTCGACGAGCAACAGCGGATACCGCCAAGTCTTCGTGCGCGATACTTGCATTGGAGTCTCGCCATGCACTCCCAAGACCACGCGCATCTCGCTGCAACCGGGAGACGGCACGGAGAGCGCTCCGGCCACCGCTCCTCCCGCAGGCCCGGCGCTCAGCGGCGACGCAAAAAAAATCGCCCTCAGCGGTGGCGGCAGCGCTGTGCTGTTTATGCAATCGGTAGCGGTCGACGACCGCTTGTTTGTCGCGGCGTTGGGGCAATCGCCATAGCAGTACGCCGCATGGCGGCCGGGCGCAGCGGTCACGCGATTGTCGTGGCGTGAAGCCCGCGCCGCGCTTCGCGGCATTTTTGAAGCGGCCTCTCGTGAACAACAAGCCCTCTCCATTGCTGGCGCCTTACGCGGGAAAGTGCCTTTTGATCACCGGCGCGGGCGGATTCATCGGCTCGGCGCTGTCCACAGCGCTCGCCGAAGCCGCGCCGCGCCTGCTCGTCCTGCTGGACAATTCCGAACACAACTTGCATGAAGTGTCCATGCGTGTGCACGAACAAATCTCCGCGCCGCACGACGCTATTCTCGGCGACGTTTGTGATGCCCCGCTGCTGGCGGATATTTTCGAGCGCCACCGTCCAGAGATAATTCTCCACGCGGCCGCGTGCAAGCACGTTCCGCTGATGGAAACCAATCCGCTAGCGGCAATGCGCACCAACGCCATCGGCACGTGGCGTCTAACGCATGCCGTCGCGCAGGCCGCAAAAGCCGCTCGGAATATTCAGCTACTGCTGATCTCGACAGACAAAGCCGTGAAGCCGGCCAGTGTGATGGGTGCCACAAAACGTGTCGCCGAGATGGCGGTCGATCGAGCGGGCTCGTACGGCATCACCGCGCAAACGGTACGCCTGGGCAATGTGTTCGGCTCGAACGGCAGCGTTGCGCCACTTTTCGCCAGGCAAATCTCGAACGGCGGGCCCGTAACCGTCACGCACCCGGAAGCCACGCGCTATTTTTTCACCCTGGATGACACGGTGAAAATCATTCTCCGCACCGCAATGATGCCTGCGGGAACATTTATTCCCGCGTTGCCGCCGGCGTCAAAAATTGTTGAGCTGGCGGAGCGCATGATCCGCGAAGCGCAGCGGGCCGATTCGCGGATCATCTCCATCGAATTCACTGCGCTGCGACCCGGCGACAAACTTCACGAAGAATTTGCGAACCCTGACGAGATCGTAGAAACGAGCGCGGGACAGCAATTGTCTCGCGTACGCGGCCCACAACTGGATGCCCCAAAGTTTGACGCCGCAATGCGCCGGCTCGAGCAGGCCATCGAGAAACGCCAGTTGGGCACAGCGATAGAAATCCTGCGCGAACTCGTCCCGCAATGCCAGCCGAGCGCAGCCCTGCTGGCGCAGCTCCACGAAGCGAGCGTGGCCAAAGCGTGAAGCGGAAAATCGCGGTCGTCACCACGTCCCGCGCCGACTACAGCCATTTGTATTGGCCTCTGCGCGAACTCGAAAAACATCCCAGCGTACAACTCGAACTGCTCGCATTGGGCGCGCACCTCTCCCCGGAGTTCGGCGCCACCATAGAAGAAATCACCAAAGACGGTTTCGCAATCTCCGCGCAGATCGAATGCCTGCTCAGCTCGGACACCGATGTAGGCATGGCGAAAACCATTGGCCTGGCCACGCTCAGCCTGGCCGACGCTCTGGGCGCGCTGCGCCCAGACATTTTGCTGCTCATCGCTGATCGTTACGAAATGCTGGCGCCGGCTTCCGTAGCGCTGGCGCTGCGCATTCCCATCGCGCACATCGAAGGCGGAGAGATCAGCGAAGGCGCTATCGACGACGCCGTGCGCAACGCGCTCACAAAAATGAGCCACATCCATTTCACTTCGACGGAAACCGCCCGCCGCAGAATCATGGCCATGGATGAGGAACCGTGGCGCGTGCATCGCGCCGGCGCGCCATCACTCGATCACTTGCGCCGCAGCACGTTGCTTGACCGCGCCGACCTCGAAGCACGCCTGGGAGTTTCATTGCACAAACCCGTTACCGTGGTCGCTTATCATCCTGTGACCATCGCGAAGAACACCGTGCAAGAGGCCGACGCCGTTTTTACCGCCCTCGCCCAAATGCCCGGGCAAATTTTGTTCTGCTATCCAAACGCCGACGCCGGCAGCCGCCAATTGATCGAACGCGCGCGCGCCTTCGCGTCCGCCCGCGAAGATGCGCGCGTGTTCGTGAATCTCGACGCCGCCACCTACTGGAGCTTGCTCCGCCAAGCCGACCTATTCTTAGGCAATTCCAGCAGCGGCATCATGGAAACCCCTTCGCTCGCCTTGCCCACGGTGAACGTAGGCTTGCGTCAGCAAGGACGCGAGCGTGCACAAAATATTCTGGACGCGCCGCCAGACGCCGCGGCAATCCTCGCGGCGGCAATCCTCGCACGCAGCGAACCGTTTCGCGCCTCGCTCGCGGGTATGATCAATCCGTACGGCGAAGGCCACGCCGCAGAAAGAATCGTCGCCGTGTTGACTACCGTCGCGCTGACACAAGATTTGTTGATGAAGCGCCACAATCCGTAGGGGAATAGTTGCGAGCCGTGAAACCGAAGCTAATTCACGAGAAATCCACGCCCATCAGGATTCCGCTTTCCGCGCCGGACATCACCGAAGCGGAAATCGCCGCGGTCACGGCGGTGTTGCGCACCCCCAGGCTGAGCCTCGGCGATAAACTCATCGAATTCGAAAACGCCCTTGCCCAATTCGTGGCCGCCGGGCACTGCGCAGCCTGCAGTTCCGGAACCGCCGCATTGCATCTCGCCCTGCTAGCCACGGGAATCCAGCCCGGCGACGAAGTCATCGTTCCCTCATTCACGTTCGTTGCGGTGGCCAACGCCGTCCGCTACCTCGGCGCAATTCCTGTTTTTGCAGACATCGATCCGTTAACACTGAATCTTGCACCCGCTTCGCTCGAAGCCGCGATTACCTCGCGCACGCGCGCGCTCATTGCCGTGCATACCTTCGGTATCCCCGCCCCAATGAGCGACCTGCTCGAAATCGCGCGCCGCCACAACCTGAAACTCATCGAAGATGCCTGCGAATCGCTCGGCGGCGAACACCACGGCCAAAAGTTAGGCGCGCTCGGCCACGCCGGGGTGTTCGGTTTTTATCCCAACAAGCAAATCACCACCGGGGAAGGCGGCGCACTGGTCACGAGCGATCCGCAAATCGCCAGCCGTGCCCGCATGCTGCGCAATCAAGGCCGCGGCACAGCCAACGAATGGTTTGAGCACGAGGAAATCGGCTACAACTACCGCATCTCCGAAATCAATTGCGCCTTAGGAATAGCGCAGCTCAAGCGAATCGACGAAATTCTTGCCAAGCGCGCCGATGCCGCGCAGAAATATTTCGCAAATCTCCAAAACAATTCCAATCTACACCTGCCGCCCATGCAAATCGCGCACGGCAAAATAAGCTGGTTTGTCTATGTAGTGCGCCTGGCAGAACAGTTCGGCGCGGAAGACCGAGACAGAGTAGCAGCCGAATTACAGTCGCGCGGCATCGCCTGCGGCCGGTACTTCGCGCCGATTCACCGCCAACGCGCGTACCGCGATGTGCCCGACCGCTGCATGGATTTAAGTGTTACCGACGCGGTCGCGCCACGCACTCTGGCCTTGCCATTCTTCAATCAAATCACCAGCGAACAGATCGATGAGGTTTGCAGGGCGTTATGTGAGGCGCTGTAGCGGCCGCATTCGACGTGCCCCGTAGGGGAGGCCGGCGCCTTGCAGCACTATCCCAAAAATCCCAGATTGCCAGTTTGAAAGTTAGCCAAATTAGGAAAAATGCTCGGCAAATCCGTAGCCGCCACGCCAAACCACGAAGCCAGCGTCGCCGCATACTGATCGACTGAAGTCGTAGGAATCCATCGCCCATTGCTCCCGGTATCATCCGGGCCGCCCGGCGTCAGCGTCGGCCAAGTCCCATACAGTTTATTTCCCTGCACCGCGCCACCCACAATAATCTGATGCCCACCCCACGCATGATCCGTCCCGCCATTCGATCCCGGTTGGAAGGTGCGCGCAAATTCGGAAAGCGTAAAGGTGGTCACGTTGTTCGCCACGCCCAACTCCTGGGTAGCCTGATAAAACGCCGCGATGGCCGGGCTCACCTGCGAGTACAAGGACACCTGCGTCGGGAGTTGATCGCTGTGGGTATCGAACCCGCCCTGCGAGCAAAAGAAAATCTGCCGGTTCACGCCCAGCGCCCCGCGCGCCGCAATCACCTGCGCCACTTGTTTCAATTGCGACGCCAGCCCGTTCTTCGCCGGGAACACGGTCTGAATGGCCGGTATATTCTTTAGCGCGTTCGCGAGCACCACGCCTTCTTGAATGGCGTTTTCGGTAACCGTGCTCGCGGATTGCACCATCGAAAGCCCGCTATCAAACGTCAGCAACTGCTGCATGGATTGAAAGCGTGCCTGGCTGGCCGCGGATGTGCCGATGCCTTGCACTCCCGGAGTACTTCCCGGATTCATCGAAAACGGTCGCGTCACGTCCCCGGTGCAAAAAATCGGACTTCCCGCCACCGAAAGAATTGGCGGAAAGAGCGCCGCGCTGTTGTACGTGGGATTGATCTTGTCCGCGACTTTCCCTGCCCATCCGGAATTGGGCAACCCGGAAAGCTGCGTCGTCTGCCACTGGTCCTGCTGGTCTTCGTGCGAAAAAAGATTCTGCGGCAAGGCCATGGATTGCTGGTACTGCATGCGTGTGGTGGGCTGCACGAGCGTGCCCACGTTGGCCAGCACCGCCAGCGTTTTCTGATTGTTAAATAGTTGCTGCAGTTCTGGCAGGTTTGGATGTAATCCAAAATTCGCGCTCGAGCCGGTCTGCAGCGGCAGCAGCACGCCTTGTGGCAGCGCCAGATTCGCGCGCACCGTTTGGTAATTCGCGTATCCTGCAGTGTCGATCGGCACGATGAAATTGTTTGAATCGTTCCCGCCAAAATAAAAGATGCACACCAGCGCCTTGTAATCGGTCCCGCCGGCCAGCGCGCTGACCAATCCGAACTTGCTCAGCCCGCCGACCAGCGAAGCCGTCGCCGCCGAGCAGCATGCCAACCGCAGAAAATCTCTTCGTGTGTGGGGCGTCATCTTCGATTCTCCTGAATTCCTGTAGATACCGAACTTTGGTTCGGCCACGGTAATCTGTTCGCTGCAGGATTGGCCTTCTCTACCCTCGGCTCTCCGCGAGGCGCGATGGTCACTGCTGCACCTGGTACTGCGACGAGGAGAGCACCAAGTAAATCGCCGTCTTGGCCTGATTCTTGGTGTCCGCCGTGGGCGTTACGGCGTTCAAGGCGGTGGTGATGCTCGATTGCGTATCGCTGGTCATGGTGCCGTGCAGGAACAGCGTGTTCAGCCAGGCTACCATCTGGTCCGGCGTGCCGGCATTGATCACCGGCGTAAAATCCATGCTAGTGCCGCCGCTGATCTGTCCGTAGACAATGGAATTAATGAAATTCACTCGCGCCAGGCTGGTGTTCGTGTTAAAGATCGCGAATTCCGGACCATTCAATGTGGTTTGCGGAATCAAAGACGCCGGCGGATAAAAATTGAAAACACTCGGCGAATTGAAAATGTCCTCGGACATCAGGCTGCCGTTGTACTCGAAACCGCTGCCATCGGTGGTGGCATGAAACGCGCGCGCGACGCTTACTTCCATGACGATCGGTTCGCGCAGCTTGCCGTCGCTGGCCACTGCGGTCGTTGGCGAGTCTCCGCGCCGCGCTTCCGGATCAAGCAGAATCGCCGCCAGCGTTGCCTGCATGTCGCCGCGTTTCCCGGTGCCATAGGAATTAAATTTTCCGCTGGAGAATGCCTGCGCCACGCGCTGCACGTAGGCCGGGCTCGGATTGCTGGTCACCAGTTTCAAAATCAACTGTGTAGCCACGAACGGCGGGAGGTTCGGATGATTGAAAATAATCGTGAGTACCGTGTCCAGTTCCTGCTCCGCGGACTGCCCGGCGGGAACCGTTTGCCCGAGAAATGTTTTCGCTCCGCTGTCGTGATCGGATTCCGAGCCCACCACCATGTTTCCGCCATAATACGAGGGATTGTGCTTGCCCGGTGCGGCCCCAGGGGTCGGCGGATACGTCCATCCGGTGAACGAACGGCCGAGGGACATCACATCGTTCTGCGTGTACGTGGGAATCGGCGTGCCCGTACTGTCCAGCACGGAGCTGCCGTCGGGATTTAATTGGTTCAGGCCCAGGGTAAAAAGCTGCATGCATTCTCGCGCGTAATTTTCGTTTGCATGCTGCCCGGCGGCGGGCGCGTCGTTGTCCACCATATCGAGCCAGTGCCCCATGGCTGGCGTTAACGTCACGTCTTTCATCACGTTGTAGTAGTTGCCCAGCGCATCGCTGGTCAGCACCGTCATGTAATTTGAATAACCAGTAGGGTCACTGACCTTGTTTTCGCCCACCACCCAGATTTCGTTCAGCGCAAATGCCACGCGTTGCCGCAATTGATCCGGGTCGTTCACGGCGTTCAAGAAAAATGCAGTTTGTACATCGCCGAAGTCCGTGTCGCTGGAGGAGATCGAATAGGTCGAGGCCGGTGCGGCGATTTGCCCTTGCAAAAAAGTATCGAAGCCCGTCTGCTGCACCTGATTCATGAGTTCCGGCGTAGGCCCAAACGTAGACTGCTCAAGAAAACGCACCGCCGCCGCCGGGCTAACCGCATTTGCTCCGCCACCGACCACCTGCGCGCTGAGCGAACTCGAAGTCGATCCGCCCGGGTCGGGGTTGACCACGGTCACCGCGACGTTGCCGACTTGCGAGGCCGCCGCCGTGCCGTCGGCCGTCAGTTCGCTTCCCGAAAGATACATGGTCGTCAGCGCCTGACCGCCGAAATTGATCACCGATCCATTCACGAATCCGCTGCCCGTCACCGTCAAACTGAACGCCCCGACGCCGATGCTCGAGGGATTGACGGAGGTGACCACGGGAACCGGATTCACCAGCGTGACGATGGCCGAGGAAGACTTTGTCGGATCGGCGAGGCTGGTCGCCGTGATGGTTACCGTGTTCGGATTCGGCACGGCCGCCGGTCCTGAATAACCTCCTTGCGCGTTCAGATACCCGATCACCGTGTTGCCGCCGCTCAGATTGTTGATCGACCAAACCACCGCGGTGTTGCTAGTTCCGGTAACCGTTGCGCCAAAGTAGGCGCGGTCTCCGGCATGCACCGTCGCTGAGATCGGGCCAATTTGCACGCTGATCGCGGGAGCCGTGGTGATTTCTGCGGTGAGCGCCGTGGATGTCGCCGCGCCGGGATTCGGATTCTGCACCGTGATATTTACGTTGCCGACCTGATTGCTCGCCGCCGTTCCCGTCGCCGTAAGCTGCGTCGAAGATACCCGCGTGGTGTTGAGCGCCACGCCGTTCAGCTGCACCGCCGCGCCCGCGGCAAAATGCGCGCCGTCCACCGTGATGGTGTACGTGCCAATGGAAATGGTCCCAGGCGAAACCGCGGTAACTTGCGGAAGCGGATTCTGCAGCATAATCGTGGCGCTTCCACTCTTTGTGCTGTCCGCCGTTTCCGTGGCGGTGATCGTCACGGCGTTCTGCGTCGGCGGAAATTCCGGCGCCACATACTGCCCCGTCGCAGAGATCGTCCCAACGGAACTATTTCCGCCAGCCACGCCATCCACCGACCATGTAATGGCCGCCGTGCTGCTGGCCTTGGCGATAAATGCCAGACTCGCGCCGCCGCGCAACGTGCCCTTCGACGGCGTGATGGAAATATCTCCTTGTTGCGGAGCGATCAGCGAACTCGTCAATCCGCTGCAGCCCGCCATGAGCAGGGCCACAAAGCCAGCACCAGCGACAGCCATTCCCCTCACAATGTCCCCCTGCGGATCTTTTGGCGAACTGAACGCTGGATGAGGTCGCAGCAGCGGAGTGGCGGCTAGAACCCAAGTAGTTCAGTTGTATTCACGAGCGAGCTGGAGTACGCAGAGGATAGGCAAACGACCAAGGCAATACCACTGGTCGAGCGGACAGATTGCGGGCAGTGTTCAGGCGCGCCAGCGGCGAAGAATTGGGGATCGTGGCGCCACGCGAGATCGCGGCTGGAGATTTTTTAGAGACGCTCGGAAATCAATTGAGCACTAGAAAAAGTCTAATTCGCCGTGCCCTGCGCATCTTTCGGCGGCGGTGCCGCGTGCATCCGCAGCAGCTGAATGGTAGTTCCCGTTGCGTCCGCCGTAAGCTCCACCACGCGAATATTATCGTTGCGCACGGCGAGAAAAGCGCTGGCGCCGTCGGCCACGTGAACATCCTGAAACGGTTCGGCGAACGGCTGTTCGCTGCCGCTGTGCCGCGTATATTCCGCGCCGAGGTGCAGCACATACCAGTCTTCGACGACGCTCCGATCATCGGTGCTGAGATACGTCACCGAGCTGACGCCGTTTCTAGCGTCTTGCAGCACTTTCGCCGTGTCGTCGTTCGCGGGAAGCTCAAGAGAGGAGTGCGGATATACCGGCAGGCCGGGCCCAACTTCGCCCGTCCTTTCCATGCGGAATCCGCCCTCAGGTGTGCGCAGCGTATTTTTTCCCGTAGCTGCCGCCAGACCGAGCGAATGCACCAGGTGGGTGGCCATGAACAGGCCGCCGCCCAGCAATACCCCAAATCCCGCGAAAAGCGCCATCGTCATCCACAGCAAGGATTTAGCGGATGAATCGCCGCTGCTGAGCGAATCGGACATGGAAAGCGAACTCCCCAGGGGTGACCACAGCCGACCCCAATTCTAGTTTGACAGAATCGCGCAGCGCTCGAGCCAGAAAGCCGTGCGCAGGTGCCGTATCCGTTCCTGTTCCTAGGTGCAGGATTCCTCCGCTCTTCGTGGTACGCGCCTCCCGGCTGATTCCACCTGGAGATGCACGGTCCAAGCGCCGCGTTGTGACCCTTGTACCGTGCGATTACAATTTGCAGATGCTCGATATGCATCGATTTGCGTTGTTTTTGGCGGCTGCCGTGCTCCTCGCGATTACGCCGGGCCCCGGCATTTTCTACGTGCTGGCGCGCAGTCTCGCAGGGGGCCGCCGCGAGGGCGTGAACTCTTCGCTTGGTACTTTTGTCGGTGGAATGTTCCGCGTTCTCGCCGCCGCGCTCGGGGTCTCCGCGATTCTTGCAGCGTCCGCCGTAGCGTTTCACACCGCGAAATACGCCGGCGCGGCCTACTTGGTATGGATGGGCGTGCGCATGATCTGTAGCCGCAATTCCGAGATGCAGGCCGACGCGGTGGCACCGCGTTCAGGAGCTTTTCGGCAAGGAATCTTCACCGAAATCTTGAATCCCAAAACCGCGCTGTTTTTCTTGTCGTTCATTCCGCAGTTTATCGCGCCAGAGCGCGGCCAGGTCTTTCTGCAGTTTGCGCTGCTGGGGCTGACTTCGGTGGTGCTGAATACCTCCGCCGATTTGCTGGTGGTACTGCTGGCCGTGCCGCTTGCAAGGAAACTAGAAAGCAGCGGGCGGTTTCGGCGTGGGCAGCGCACGGCGTCCGGCGTCGGAATGATCGGCCTCGGCGTGTACCTAGCGGTCGCCGACGCCAAATAACGCGATTTGCGGCGTTATTGTGGGGCGCCAGTATTCTTTGGGGCAGGGTAATTCAGCGGTTGCAGCATCAAGTTGACCAGCCGCGGGTCGTCGAATTCCGTGCGGTAGTGCACCGGTTTATCGGCGACCGGCACGAGGCGTAGCATCAGCGGTTTGCGCGCGCGATAGGCCGTGCTGGCGGCGTTCACAATGATCAATTCAAGTTGGCTGCCGGAGACGTCGCTCGGCAGCGGCACGTCGTCGAGTCCGGTGGTTCCCGCGGGAAAATAATCCAGCAGCGTATCGATGCTGATGTGGCCTTCGCTCCAGCGTTGCGCCAGCGTGCGGTCCTCAAGAATAGCGAGCGGGAGCGCGTTGAATCCCGTTTTCTTGAGCCCGACTCCCTGAATTCCAGCGCTGATGGTTCGCGCGGCGGCGATAGATTCCGCTGAACCGACTTGGTGGCCCGAGAGGGTTTCGATGGCCGCGCCGAGTGAATCTTCTTTCGAGGGATTTGGAGACAAATCGATGCCCACGTAGGCCCAACCAGTTTCACCGTCCACACGCCCAGCGAGATCCTCGACGTCGTACGCGTCCGCGCCGATAGCTTCGGTGACGCGATTCTTGGCGGCTTCAGCGTCCGGCGCACCGTCTACGGCGCGGACCAAAAGATTGGCGGATTGCAGCGCGACGGCAAATTGGTGGCCAAAACCATCGACGTAGGCGGCGGGAGAGCCGGGCGTGAGCGGCGGAACCATGGCCAGCGCGGCAAAACGCAAAGTGCCCTGACTGTTTGGCGTGCCCTCGGAAAGTTTTTTAATGATGCGCGCCGCGGCGCCGGCGGCGTTGTTGTGCAAGCCATCTTTGTCGGCAACCACTAAGCTGCCGCTGAGAAACTTCGTGTTGAGCAAAATGTTCGTAAGCAGCTCGGCTTGCGCGGCGCCATCGCGCGAGTGATACATGGCCGGGCCGATGGAGATTTGCAGGTTATCCTTGGCGGCCAGTGCATCAAGCTGCTGGAAAAATGCCAAGGCCTGCGCGGAGTCGAGTCCCTGGATGTATTCCGGAAAAGGCTGCGTGGCGATTTGCAGGTTTTGCACGGTGTAGCCGCGCGATTCAAAAACGGTGCGCGCGAACCGCAACGATTTGTAGGCGTCGGCGATTTGCGCCTGAAAATCCGCACGGTCGATATTCAGAAAAAAGGTGATGGCGCGAACTTTGGAATTTTCCGGTTCCGGTGGCGTCTGCGCGTGGGAAGATACGGCGGCGGGGGGTGTTTGCGCGCGCAGCGGCCCGGAAAAAATCGTCAGCAGCAGCGCAACAATCACAACAATCGCAACGGGCGCGATGGCGAAGATGCGAACGTACATGGATCGCGCGGAACGCGTCATAAACGGTCTCCAGTGAATGCCAGACTAGTTTAGACGAAAGCGGCGATGCCGGTGATGCGTTCGCCGATGATCAGCTTGTGGATGTCGTTGGTGCCCTCGTAGGTGTATACGCTCTCGAGATTGTTCATGTGGCGCATGATGCAGTAATCGTCGACGATGCCGTTGGCGCCGAGAATGTCGCGCGCCTTGCGCGCGGTTTCGAGAGCTATGCCGACGTTGTTCATTTTCAGCATCGAGATGTGCGACGGATCGACTTTGCCGGCGTCTTTGAGGCGGCCGACGTGCAACGCAAGCAGTTGACCCTTTACGATTTCCGTGATCATCCACGCCAATTTTTCCTGAACTAGCTGGTGGCCGGCGATCGGTTTGTTGGCGAATTGTTTGCGCGTTTTGGCGTACTGCAGCGCGGTGTCATAGCAGGCCATGGCCGCACCGAGCGCGCCCCAGCCGATGCCGTAGCGGGCCTGATTCAAGCAGCCGAGGGGGCCTTTTAATCCCGTGATGGTGGGAAACATATTTTCTTCCGGAATTTCGCAGTCCGTGAATGACAAGCCGGAAGTGACCGATGCGCGCAACGACCATTTTCCGTGCACGTCCCAGGTCTTGAAGCCGGGAGTTCCTTTTTCCACCAGGAAGCCGTGAATTTTTTCGTCGTGGTCGGCGCGAGCCCAAACCACGGCGACATCGGCGAGGGAGCCGCTGGTGATCCACATCTTTTCGCCGTTGAGAATGAATTTGTTGCCCTTTTTTACCGCGCGCGTAAGCATCCCGCTGGGATTGGAGCCAAACTGCGGTTCGGTGAGGCCGAAGCAGCCGATGGCCTTGCCTTGCTGCAGCAGCGGCAGCCATTTATCTTTTTGCGCATCGCTGCCGTAGGCGTAGATGGGATACATGACCAGGGCGCCCTGGACGCTGACGAAGCTGCGCAAGCCGGAATCGCCGCGTTCAAGTTCCTGGGTCATCAGGCCGTAGGCCACGTTGGACATGCCGGCGCAGCCGTAGCCGTGCAGGTTGGCGCCGAAGAAGCCGAGTTCGCCGAGCTGCGGGACAAGATGTTTCGGGAAAGTAGCCTCGCGGCTGTGTTTCTCGATGATGGGGATAATTTCGTTCTCGACGAACTGGCGCGCGGTCTGGCGGACCAGTCTTTCCTCGTCGTTGAGCTGCGAATCAAAATCGATGAAGTCGACACCGCCGAATCCAGTCATAGATTTGATTGTAGCAAAGATTTGATGGTAACACTCGTTGCGTGCCGAGAGGTTGCGTTCCTGGCCAAGCGCTTGAGGCCGGAGCTAAAACTCCGACCCGAGCGGCTGGACTTCTCCGAGCCGGAACTCTTCCCGCGGCCTGCCAGACGCCAGGGACTGTGCAACATATTGAATTAAAATTAGTTAGTGTTGATCCATGCGACTTGATCGATTCCCTGCTAATTCCGGTGCCTGGGAGGAATGGGACGCGATTGTATAGAGAGGTGGTCTACCAGAGTGCTACATAAGAGCAAAGGAAAAGTGAGAATGTGAGGAGCGATGAAGCAACCGCCGGCCGGGACCCCTTGGTTCCTCAGGGTGAACTTAGAGTCCGGCACCTACAGAGACCACCTACAAAGAGCCCACTTGGGAATTGGCGCGCTACAGTCGGTCGTGTAGAGTCTTGGTGCTGGTGGTGGCGAGTTTTTTCGCAGGACGTCGGGAGGAGTCGAGATGTTGGTTAAGCGCGTGGTGGTGGGCGTTGGATTGGCGGTCTTGGCGTGCTTGGCTGCGGGGTCAGTGTTTACGGGTAATTTGCGGGCGCGCAGCGGGGCGGATTCTTCGTGGGGCTTTGCGGACAGCAACCTCGATAAGAACTGCAAACCTTGTGACGATTTTTATGAATTTGCGATGGGCGGGTGGATGAAGGCGAATCCGATTCCGGCGCAATATGCGACCTGGGGAACGTTCACCGAACTGCAAGATATGAACTTGACGGCGATGCGTACGATTTTGGAGGCGGCAAGCAAGGGGGAACGGGTTTCCGGTGCGTCGGCAAAGCGCGGTCCGGATAGCAGCGCAAACGACGCCAACGAGAAGAAGATCGGCGACTACTATGCAAGCTGCATGGACACGGCGGCAATCGAGTCGGCGGGGCTGAAGCCGATCGAGGGTGAATTCGCGACGATTGATGCGATTAGCGACCGGAAGTCGCTGGATGCGGCGATTGCCAAGCTGCAGCGGGAAGGCGTGGGGGCGGTGTTTCGCTTCGGATCGGGGCAGGACATCAAGGACAGCACGCGAGTGATTGCGAACGCCAGCCAAGGCGGGCTGGGGATGCCGGACCGCGACTACTATCTTCGCGACGACGAGAAATCGAAACAATTGCGGGCGGATTACGAACAACACGTAGCGAAAATGCTGGAGCTGGCGGGCGACGCGGCGGAGAAAGCGGCGGCGGAAGCCAAGACAGTGATGACGATCGAAACGGAGCTGGCCAAGGCGTCGCGTACGCGCGTCGAACTGCGAGACCCGGAAAAGAACTACAACATGATGACGCTGGCGGAGATGAAGACGCTCACGCCGGAATGGTCCTGGGGAAGCTATCTGTATGCCGTGGGCGCGCCGGCGGTGGACCAAGTGAACGTGCGGCAGCCAGACTTTTTTAAGGAGATGAATCAGGAACTGGCGAGCGTGCCGCTGGCGGACTGGAAAGTCTATCTGCGCTGGCATGTAATTCACGACGCCGCGCCCGGCCTGGCGGAACAGTTTGTGAACGAGAATTTCGATTTCTATGACAAGAAGCTTTCCGGGACGAAGGAGATTCTGCCGCGCTGGAAGCGGTGCGTGCAGTCAACGGACAGAAGCCTGGGCGAAGCGCTGGGGCAAGTGTATGTGGAGAAATATTTTCCGCCGGCGGCCAAGGCGCGCGCCAAGGAGATGGTTAACAATTTGATCGCAGCGCTGCGGGACGATATTCCGACGCTTTCCTGGATGGGGCCGGAAACGAAGAAAGAGGCGCTGGCCAAGCTGGAAGCGTTTGACGTGAAAATCGGTTACACGGATAAATGGCGCGATTATTCAAAGCTGGCGATCAACCGCGGGTCGTATGCGGGGAACGTGCGGCGCAGCAATGAATTCGAATACGCGCGACAGCTAGCTAAAATCGGAAAGCCGGTGGACCGCACCGAGTGGGGCATGACCCCGCCGACGGTGAACGCGTACTACAACTCGACCATGAATGAGATCGTATTCCCGGCAGGGATTTTGCAGCCACCTTTTTACGATCCCAACGCGGATGATGCGGTGAACTACGGCGGGATTGGCGCGGTGATCGGGCACGAAATCAGCCACGGCTTTGATGATCAAGGCTCGAAATTTGACGGCAAAGGCAACCTGCACGAATGGTGGACGGCGGACGACCGAAAGAATTTCACCGAGCGTGCCGATTGCGTGGTGAACCAATTCAACGGCTACGAAACGGAGCCGGGCTTGCACCAGAACGGAAAGCTGGTGCTCGGCGAGAGCATTGGCGACCTGGGCGGGCTGGCCATTGCCTACGCCGCGTACGAAAAATCCATCGAAGGAAAACGACCGAAAGACCTTGATGGATTTACGCCGGAGCAACGCTTCTTTCTCGGATGGGCGCAAGTGTGGGGAACGAATCAACGGGCCGAGGCGGCGCGACTGCAAACCAACACCAACCCGCACCCGCTGGCACGCTTCCGCGGCAACGGGCCGCTTTCCAACATGGAAGCGTTTGCCAAAGCGTTTGGATGCAAAAAGGGCGATGCGATGGTGCGAGAGCAGGTCTGCAAGATCTGGTAACGGCAGGCTTGCGGGCGGATCGCGCGCGAAATTAAGAACGCGTTTTTCTGCGGCGCGCGGTTACCCTAATTCCACGGCGTTTCTTGGCGGGCTTGCGTTTGGATGGAGCATGCAGCTCCAGCTCGCGGGCGATGGCTTCACAAGCTTCCTGAGATATGCCGACGAACTCGACACCCACGCCAACGCCGGGCAGGCAATAGCGGACTTCGCAACGCGTTCGCACTTCGGTATCGGTAAGGTCCAGACGAAAGCGCAGGTTTAAGATCGCACCCTCGTGAAAGCGGCGCGGGGTGCTGACGAACATACCGCGGGCGCTCAGATCCGGGGCCTTCACGATGGTGTAGTCGTTCTGGCCTTCGTAGGTGACGGTGATTTCGCGCAAGCAATGGAAGCGCGAGCTCGAGCGAAGAGCTACATGTGCCACGGACGTGCCGTTTTTCTTGTTCATTGGAGGACCCGCCTCTCGCGAACGGGTCGCGAGGTGTGCACTTGATCGCGCCAGCTCTGCCGCTCTATGCCGCAAGAGAGGTCATTGCTGACCGACCGAGCGCGTATTCCTGAAGAAATTTTATACCCGGGTGGTACCGGCAAGTTCGAGTTTTGTCGCTCATGTTTCCGCCGCGTGTAATACGGCGAACGCCTTCAACGTGGCCGGAACGTAACGGCTAGGCATGCGGCAGCATTTCTGTTCGGTACTTTGGAGCCAAAGCACCAATCTTGGCTTTGAACTCCGCCTCCGTGGCGGGACCGAATTTTGGGGGAGCGGTTGTGCGAGTGGCCACTTGAACTCCTGCCTCAGCGAAGAATTCTTCCTGCCCCGCAGGCGAACATATGCACAACAGACGCGCGGGCTGGCTGCTGGCATTGTGAAACTGGTGGGGCGCGTTTGCGGGTATGTGCACGGTCTGGCCCGCCTTTACCACCGACTTCACGCCGCGAAAGGTGGGTTCGATCTCGCCTTCGAGAAGAATGAAGGATTCCTCGAAGTCGTGCCGGTGAGGAGGAGGCCCGCCGCCGGGCGGAATGTACATATCGATCAGACAGAAGCGGCCGGCGGTATCTTTCCCCGAGAGAAGAACGGTGTAGGTATCGCCGACCAACCCGATGTGCGGGAGGTTTTCGTCGTTGGCGCGGGCGACGGCGAGGAGCCGGGCTAGATCGTCGGGAGGAAGATTTGGGCTGCCGGTCATGAGCGTCACCTCGTTTGTGACAATGCAATGTTGGCAATGCGCGGTGGGAATGCGTCTTTTTGATGCACGGTTGGAGATTTACGGTTCACGAGTGTGCAGGAAATGATTTAGTTTTGCGCGGCTGTCACCGCGAAGTCGTAAGATGTTGGGCTACCGTGGAAACGAAAAACGAGTCGACGAGGGAACGTGGGGACAAAACGAGTGCGCAAGCTCGAGCGGCAACCGGAGATTTTGATTTTTGATGTGGATGGCGTACTGGTGGATGTGCGGGCGACGTACTGGCGGTCGGCGCTGGAGACGGTGCGGCATTTGACTGGGAAGCGGGTGACCTATGCGGAGTTGCATCGCTGGAAGAGCAAGCCGGGGTATAACGACGATTGGAAGATGACCGCGGATTGGGCGACGTCGGTCGGGAGGCCGACTACCTACGAGCAGGCGCAGGAAGCGTTCATTAAGTTTTATTGGGGAGCGCCTGGCGGGCCCTTGGGGAACGTGCAGAACGAGAAATTGCTAGTGACGCCCGGGCAGATTGCGGGCTGGGCCGGGCGTTATGAGTTGAATTTGTTTACCGGGCGGAACCGGCGGGAGTTTACGTTCACGTTCAAGGAGTGGGCGGGGACGAAGTATTTTCGCCGGGTGATCACGATGGATGATGTGAAGCGTATTAAGCCGCATCCGGAGGGACTGTTTAAGATTTTGGGGAAGCGCGATCCGGGGGCGGCGCTTTATTTGGGCGATAACATTGACGATGCGCTGGCGGCGCGCGATGCGGGGGTGCCGTTTATGGCGATCATTGCGCCGGGGGAACATGGGTATCGGGCGCGGGCCAAGCGATTTCGTGAGTTGGGGGCGCTCGGTCTGTTGCCGCGGGCCTCGGTTTTGAATCGGTGGTTGAAGGTAAAGGCGGAATGTTAGCGAAACGGAGCGATGTCGAAACCGACTAACACATGGAGCATGCGAATCTAAAGACTCGCCACCACAGAAGAGCTGAAAGGCCTAAACCAAACAGCACAGCTAACGGAGTTGGCCGGGTTCCACGCCTTTTTTGCGGGCTTCGTCGAGGAGGGCGTCGATTTTGGATTGCAGGTCTAGTTTTTTGGTTTGCAGGGTGGTGACTTGCTGGGCGATGGGTTCGTTGTTGTAGCTTTTGTGAAACTCGCGATCGGCGGTGGCTACTGGTTCACCTTCGCTAAAGTTTTTCAGGGTGGCTAACTCTTTGTCGATGGCGGTCATTTGGTCCTGGAATTTCTGCATTTGCTTGCGGACGCTGGAGATGTAGGAGGCGTCTGGGGGGGCTTGCTGGGAATTCTTGCTTTTGGGATTTTTTGCGTCGCCGACTACGGAGATGGGCGAGCTTATTCCGGAAACGTCTTCGTTGGTCCAGACTTTTTTGGTTTTCCTGGCGGCAGCGGACGCGGAGGGATCGGATGTTGCAGGATCCGTCGTAGGGGCAGTGTTAGCGGCAGGCGCGGTCGATTGTGGCGCCGTCGAGCTTGGCGCAGCCGGGGTCGCGGCCGGGCGAGATTGGGCCGAGGAGGTGGAAAGCGTGCACCAAAGCGCTGCCGCGGCGCAGAAAATGGCGAGTTGCGAAGCGAATACGAATGGGTGCTTCAAAGTGGGCCTCCAGTCGCTCTACAGCGCGGACTTTCAGCTGGTAAGGGAAGTATAGCGGGGCGACGCTGGCTTGTGATGCCTTGGGAGCGGCGGTTGCTCTAGTCGCTACTATTTGCCAGGGCCGGCGGTTGTCGCGGCTGTACTGAGCTACGCACCGCGCTATTAACGCGGTCTAAAAGGCTTAAACGTCATTCACCGCGGGGGGCGTCTTTAGCGGCCAGCTCCTGGCGAATGGCTTCGAGGGCTTCTTTGGGCGGGCCGATGCGGCGGTATTTGGAATAGAAGGTGCGCTCGTGGAACGAGAAGCTGCTGAAGAATTTGCGGCCGTCAAAATCGTACTGCGAGAAAGAGGGAAACCATAGGCCGGGGGCGAATTCGTAGCGCTCCTGCATGAAATGGCTGCCCTTATTGACTTTGGCAAGGAAGAGGCCCACGGAGATGTCGTCGGTGACTTCGCCCTCGAC
>JBEKVU010000018.1:0-18693 GCA_049513775.1 Candidatus Acidiferrum sp. | reverse complement strand
GCACGATCCACTTGAGCCACAGCGGCAGTATGGACCGACACCAGAATTCCCCCCCTTTTCAGGCGCTCCTCGTACAGCTTCGCTTCTTGTTCCGGGATACCAACTGCAGTGAGAGCTCCTACCGCGCCGCCCGCCGCCCCGCCCGCTAAGCCCCCAATGATGGGGCCAACCACCAGAAATGCACCAAGGCCCGGAATCGCCAGGGCCGTCAAAGTCGCGACAAACGCCAACACTACGCTCCCCGCTACCCCGCCAATCCCTGCCCCCGTTATGACAGCAGTTGTCGCTATGGTGCTCGTTGTCGGGGCGCTTTCCGCGATCCCCAAGCCGGACTCCCTGATGTCTCGCAAACTCGCCGTCGTCATTTGATGAGGTGCACTCCCAGAGGCGCTCGCCTTCATAGCCTTGGCGGTTTGTTCGTCCGTTCCGTCGGAAAGCAGCACAGAAATGTCGCCGTTATCAAAACCAGCCGACGCGAACTGATTCAGCGCATGGCCAACAGCCTCGCGCGTTGTATAAAGTCCCAGAACCACTAGTTTTCGATCCGCCATGCTGACCTCATCAAACCAATTGTCTCGATATTTTCCACGAACGATAAAACGTCAATTCGTTACGCCGGTTGCCAGGAATCGTTGCCCAGTCCCAGCCAACACTCCCACACTACATAAGCGCCAGCACCTCTCCCATACCCAGACCTCCGCGAATTTAAATCGCAAAAGCTGTAGGCAAGCCTCAAATTTCTCATCCGTACCAAACACTCCCCCGCTGTCGTCATCCGGCACCGCCCGCGTCGTGGTTTGCGCGGGAAAGAACTTTCCTCAGCCGATCTCGACGGTTTCGGCCACGGCCTGATGGGACAACTCAATTACACCTGGAGCCGCTGCATGGCCACCGTCTCCAACGGCGGCTTCCTGCAATTTTCCGCCGGCGGAATTTTGAACCCGCTTCCGGGTGAGCTGGCGCGCGACTACGGCCCCTGCGACTACGACATTCGCAATAATCTCAACCCGCAATATGTCTATCAATTTCCCGCCAAGGCGAAGAATCGCGCTCTAGGTTACGCGCTGAACGGCTAGCAGGTTTCCGGCGCGTTTTTCTGGCACAGTGGAATTCCATTCTCGGTTCTGAGCACGCCCTATTCCGCCAATGGCGATGGCATCGTGAACGGCAGTGGCCCCCAATTCGCCAGCGTAGTCCCGGGCGTGCCGCTCTACGAGCACCATTTCATCCGCGGCGTGACGCAACCCGGCACGGTGCAGTGGCTCGACCCCAACGCGTCTGTCTCCGCAGTCGATCCGAGCACCGGCGCCTGCTATGACCCTAGCGATCCGAATAATCCGCATCCCGCCACCCCGTAGAATTGCCAGTTCGGAACGCTAGGCCGCAACGCGCTACGCGGTCCCCATTTTAGATGGAGCGACTCTTATCTAACCAAGTGGTTCCCTCTGACGGAGTGCGTCAAAATGCGTTTCGATGCGCAATTCTTCAACGTCTTCAATCACCCGAATTTCGGGCATCCGAGTGTGGTCTATGCCGGCATCCCGGGGAAGCCTTCCACGCAGACTGGTTTCGGCGCACTTACTTACACCACGTCCCACCCACGGGTTGCTCGGAGTCGGTTTGGGTGGCGATAGCACTCCCCGAATGATTGCGTTTCAGTTGCGCATTGAATTCTAGTCGGATTCAGATTGTGATTTGACACTCATTCACTCCCATGGAAGCGGGAGCCCTTACTGGCGTATGACCGACGACTGAACATGGGTACGAAAATGAATCGACCAAGCTTGGACAGCTCAGCGTATAAACATCGTGGAGTCACAACCATGACGATAGCCGAAAAACAGGTCAAGAAAGCAGTAGTGGCTGCAGGTTGCGCTATCGAACGCCGAGGGTTTTCGCGCCATCATCTCATCGATCGAATCTTCATTGGCACCGATGATGGTACTTTCAGCGCAGTGAGTCGCGAGATTAGCCAGGGAGGCATGTCGGCTGCGACACTGGGAGACTTGACGGTGGGACAAGCGGTCAGTTTGGGACCTATAGTGGGCGAGCGGATCAACGCGGTCGTGCGCCGTAATCAGAGAACCGCGTTCGGATTTGAATTCATCGATTTGCCAGCAGCAATTAGCGAACAGATCAAAACACTGTGTGAAACGCTACCTCTCTCTAGCCGTCGCTGACATTTGACAAAAGACCAAACAGCGAATAACACGAGCACGAGCTAAGCCTGAGTCATCTAGCCAAGAGCTGTTCTGTCCAGGGAATCTTCGGGCCAAAACTGCAAACGAGCCGAAACTAGATCGCTCATAGTAAAGCAATTAACACCGACTCCCGACTGGCCCTGTTGTGCTTCACAGAGCTGAACGTGTGAAACGCGTGCCTCGAAAATGCGCGGCGCGTCCGGCGCGCCTGTGACCTCCTTGTCAGAGCTCCCTAGTCCACTGGAGATTCGAACCAACGATAGACATGGTGTCGCCGTGCGCCACTACCGCGTCTTGGCGCTCAACTACCATTCCAAGGCTACGGGTCAGAATGGGGCAGTGTCGCTCACACGGAGATTTGAGAGGGATTGTAAACGATTGAATGCAAAGGACAAAGAAGTGGTGCGCCCAAGGGGACGATCTTAGAACTTTTCTGCGAGATCTAGTCGTTGCCTCGCAGGATCTTAATCAATGTCAGTTGACGGCCGGCAGCTAGCTTGCGCTCTTTTCGCATACGTGCTCGATTAACGTAGGAACGCTCTTCTCCATTTCCAGCTGTGGCGGGACACACGGCGCCTCGTACAGATTCCGCGTGCCGAGCTAAGATTCGGCGTCGGCCAATGCTTTGGCTATCGCCGGAAGGTAAGTCTGGTCTGAATCAAACCGAAACGACAGCACTGTTCAGTATGAAAACTATTTCGTGCGGTTCCCTTTACTTCGATGTGTCCCTTTCCATCACCAGCGAATGAAAGTTTCAAGTTGGGTTCTATGGGAACCAAGATTGCCTCGCCGCTCAATTGTTCGTGAAGAATCCGCAGTTCGCGCGCTAATCTGGACAGTTCTCCTTGCATGAAACTTGCTCTAAACTTCCCATGCCATCCATCACAACGAACCTCCACTTCGGCATCAAACCAACCCTCGGGTCCAATCGCAGTCACTCGACGGATAGTGACGCGTTCACCCGTTTGACCGGTAATTAGAACTTCGCCGTTCGCACCCATCTTCTTCAGCCTATCCTGAGGAAGTTCTACGTCTCTTCAGGGTTAGTATTGTAAACAATTGAATGCAAAGGAAAAAGCAGTGGTGCGCCTGTTGAGGTTCGAACTCACGACCTCTAGCTTTCGGAGAACAGTGTGAGTTTTTGCTTCTGTTCAAAAATGTCTGGTTATAACTGAGCGGTCAAGCACTTACGCGAGGGTCGATTTGCCTTGACCTTGAGTTGAGCGAGTTGAGCTATTCTGCATCGATTTGAACGTGCACCTATCACGTTTTTATCACACCAACTTGGCCAGGTTCACGAATCCGCTCAATGAAAGGCTGGTCGAAAGGAGGTGCGCGGAATGGCAAACTTGTGAACTCTGGTGTTAATGTAACTTTCTATGCCCATGGGGTTGCCATCAAGAGCCTTCGTCGCGACGATAGCACTGTCAATCCTCCCACTGGTTGTCTGGCGGGATTGCCTAGCCCAGGTTTCTCTCGGTGCGCAGGACACGGCTCCGGCGAACTCAGCAGTTTCGGAAGATCAACCACCGTTTGACAAACTCGAACTATTTGGATTTTTTGCCGCCGGCCCGATGAACCCTTACGCAAGTCAGGTAATTCAAGCACGAGGTACCAACTTCATTCCCGACGCGACATTCATTGCTTCCTTTCCCTACCCCGGTTTCCAGCAAATACTAAAGAACATCAATCCACAAGTTGCTAGAACACCGTCCGCAGACCGCGACGCGGCTTTTGAATTGCTCCGGAAAGCGTTCGACGCAAGACAGAATCGGAAATTCTCCGTTGCCAGCGACGATTTCCAGCAGGCGCTCCAGCTAGCTCCGAACTCGGCCACGCTGCATCTCGCATATGCGGCAAGCCTCTTGCTCTCGCAGAGCTACTCCTTGGCCGAAGCGCAAGCTCGACAATCCCTGAAACTCTGGGCGGGGAACGCTGAAGCTCATGGCGTACTTGCTCTTTGCCTCACCGCACAAAAGCAGTTTGAGGAAGCCGAATCCGAGTCTCGCGAGGCATTACGAATTTTTCCTGACCATCACGCCGCCATGTTTTCCCTTGGAATTTCTCTCACGCACGAGCAGAAATATAGGGAGGCCATTCCATTTCTCCGAGCTGCGATGCCGTTCTTGCCTAATTTTCCCGCGCTCAAAAAATATCTCGGCATCTGTCTTGTGGAAACGGGGGAAACTGCTGATGGGATTAACCAAATGGATTTGTATGTGAAAGCGACGCCTGGCGACGCTGAAGGTCACTACTATCTGGGAGTGGGGCTTCGGCAAAATGGCAACTCCGATGGGGCACACACGCAATTCGCGGAAGCCTTGCGACTTTCGCCCAATAATGCCCAATACGAAGCTGCAGCACGCCCAGATTCAAACCGAAGTCCGGAGGATACGGTCTCACCGCCGGAGGTTAAAGATGGCAATGTGTCCGAAAACGTATATACAAACAAATTCTTCGGATTCACGTATGAATTTCCCAAGGGCTGGGTCCCCTTAAGTTCGGATGCAGCTCGCGCAGTAATGGAGATTGGAGAGGCGCTTATTTCGACGGGTGACCCAGCAGAAGCAGACTTAAAAAAAGCCGCTGAAAGAAAAGGCTCCTCGCTGCTCTATGTCGTCGAGACCCGTGCCGCGAACCAACCGATTTCCATGAAATCCGTAATGGTAAATGTGTTCGATTTAAGAACCTTGCCAGGCGTCACCCCCGAATCATTTCTGGCGGCCATCGGCCAGCGATTCAGGCGTACCGGAGTGCCGATAGAACTTAATGGACCGCCTGAGCAGGTAATGATGGGAGGGAGGAGTTTCTGGAAAGGGAACCTCGCTTTTCAGACAACGACTGGCACCCGCTACGCATCGCAATTCGTCACGGCGGATAAAGGATATCTTTTGATGTTCGCTCTCTACAGTCCGGACCTGCCAGGTCTCAGAGACATCGAAAAATCGCTCGAATCTATTCGCTTCCGGGAAAGTTCAAACTGACGCTAGAACTGGGGGTTTGATGGAAAATCCACCAAGCTCGGTTAGGACTTAGAGCGCAATCCAGGAAGGAAGCCAAATCGATTATAATCATAGATTTAGGTGGTGCGCCTGGTGAGGTTCGAACTCACGACCTCTAGCTTCGGAGGCTAGCGCTCTATCCAGCTGAGCTACAGGCGCGTCGTTGCGGCATTTCTGTGGTAGCACACGGCGCTCCGAATTTGCGCCGCGTCTTCGATTCTAACGCGTAAGACCGGCGCTTCGCTACAGAAGTCTTGCACTGCCCCAGCTCGCAGCGCCTAACCTTTCGCGCGAGACTTAATCTCCTTGGCCAACTTTTCAATCTCTTCAGCCTTGCGCACCATAGGCAGCGACAACACCTGCGCCGAATCCGTCTTGTCCACCTCCGCCTTCAATTCCGAGGCCAGCTGAAAGAGTTTCTCGACACTCTTCTTAATGTCTTTATCGTTTGCTTGCAGCGCCAGTTTGCTGGCTGGCGTCAGCGGCTTTGGATCTTCGTCGTCTTTGGAATCCGGAGCCGCCGGTTCGCTGCCCGTCCGATGCGGAGGATTCTGCCCCGCCGCCAACGTGCCCAATCCAAGCGCCAGCAACGCCGCGGTCGAGCCGCCCAATAATTCCAGCCACTGCCGCCGTCCAGTCCATGCCCGCAATTCCTCGCTGCTCATAGCACTGATCCCTTCGAAACCACCCAGCTATTTGCTTTGAAACAACGTGCGCCCATCCAGGTTGCCACCCGGCAGGCGCCGGTATGGCAGTCTCCACCACAGCGGGCACCGCCCTAGCTTTGCGCCGCAACTTCCAGTGCTATACTCCCCCTCTCATTAAGATTATGTCCAGCAACTTCACAGCCTGGTCGAACTGGTCGCATTTCTCGCTCGCCAACGTTCTACACCTTACCGCCATTCTGGTCATAGCGCTGGTTCTAAACCGCCTCCTCCGGGTGTTCACCAAACTGCTCGTGCGCCCCGCCGCCTCGCAATCCCGCGTGGCGCAAAGCCGCGAACAGCAAACCCGCACGCTCGCAGGCGTCCTCTATAGCGCCGGGAGCAAAATCGTCTGGGCCGTGGCGATCTTGACGGCGCTGACCGAGTTCGGCATCAACGTCACCCCGCTCGCCGCGCTCGCCGGACTTGCCAGCCTGGCCCTGGGCTTCGGCGCGCAAAACTTGATTCGCGACATCATCACCGGTTTCTATATTGTCCTCGAAGATCAGTACGTCGTCGGCGACACCATTCAAGTCGGCGAAACCCTGGGGCGCGTGGAACACGTCACTTTGCGCCGCACCGTGGTGCGCGATTCCCGCGGCGCGCTGGTCACCATCTCCAATGGCGATATCCGCACCGTGGGCAATCTCAGCCGCGATTGGTCGCAAGCGTTCGTGGACATCGCCCTGGCTCCGGAATCTCCCGTGGAAAAAACTCTGGCCGCTCTGGAAGCCGCCGCCGCCGAGCTGCGCAGCGATCCAAGCTGGTCGCAAGCGCTCGTCGATGGCCCGCGGATTCTCGGCGTGCAGAACATCGATCGCACTGCCTCCACCGTCCGCCTTCAGGTGCGCACCGTTCCCACCCGCCAGGATGAGGTGGCGCGCGAACTGCGCCGCCGCATTCAAATCGAATTTCAGAAACAGGGTATACCGCTGTCCAGCGTGCAGCGTTTCGAATGGGCGCATCCGGCCGGTGTCCCCCAACCCGGCATCGCCGGCGCCAATCCGGCGGTCTTCGCGTCATCGAAAACTCTGGGCGCTGAATCGCAGGAAACCCGATAAACAAAACGCCCACGGCAAGAACCTCTCGCGTACGCGCGCGACCGTCTTGCCCAGGAGGAGCGATATGGCCCAAGTCAGCTACGAAGAAGTCAACCTGCTGCTGCGCCTTTACGATATGCGGCGCGAGCCGCAAATTCGCAAGGCCCGCGCATGGTTCACCGAACATTTCCATCCCGAATCGCCCGACGAGATGATGCAGAAGTATCCCCAGGGCAGTGAAGAAAATACCTACATCCGCATGGTCATCAGCTACTGGGAAATGGTCGGCAGCATCGTGAACCGCGGGCTGATCAACGACGAACTCTTTTTTGAAAGCAACGGAGAAATCTGGGTGGTTTGGGACCGCATGCGCGCCGTGGTGCCCACTTGGCGCGCGGCCTTCAAAAATCCTCTACTGTTTTCGAATATTGAAGAGACCTGCCGCCGCCTGGAGGCCTGGAGAGAAAAACGTTCACCGGGTTCGACCGCCGCCATGCGCCAAATGCTCGGCGAGACCAAGCCCAAGGGCAAAGCCGGGTACTAACGGTCCGTTCAAAGAAATTCGCTGCTGCTATTTGTGTCCGTGCACTTTTTCGCGGGGTTCCACCGCGCCGATCGCTGCCGCTTCGCCCGGCAATGCCACCCGCACGCAATTACGTCCGCCGGTCTTGGCCGCGTAGAGCGCTGTGTCTACTTCGTTCAGGCAAGAATCCGCGCTGCGGCCCGGCCAATCGTCGCTGCGCAGTAGTCCGACGCTCATGGTTACGCGCAGTGGAGCGCCCTTGGTAATCACTTCGCGGCAAGCGATGGCTTCCCGCATCTGCTCGGCACGCCCCAAGGCCGAAGTTGGATCGCAGTTATTCAGTACGATCAAGAACTCCTCGCCGCCGTATCGTCCCACAAAATCGTAGGAGCGCACCGAGGAAAGCAGCCGTTTGGCGACTTCGCGCAGCACCTCGTCGCCCACCGGATGGCCGTACGTATCGTTTACCGATTTGAAATGATCGACATCGCAAAGCAGGATCGCCGTCGAACTATTTTCGCGCTGCGAGCGCACTAGTTCGCGATTCAGCAGATCCATGATTACCCCGCGATTCCACAGGCCCGTCAGCGCGTCATGCGTAGCCTTAAAGCGCATCTCTTCGCGCGCTTCCACCAGCCGGTCTTCCAGGTGCAGAATGCGTAGTCCCGTGCGCAGCCGGGCCTTCAGCTCCTCGGCGTTAAATGGCTTGGTCAAATAGTCGTCGGCGCCGGAGCGCAAGCCCGCGACCTTATCGTCGCTCGATTCCTTAGAGGTGAGGAAAATCATATATACGTAGGATTTTTCTTCGCGTGCGCGAACCGCCCGGCAGACTCCGGGGCCATCCACCTCCGGCATCTCCCAATCCAGCAACGCTAGCCGCGGCCCATCGATGCGGCACAATTCGTCCCGCGCCAGCCGCCCGTTTTCCACGGCTTGCACTTCGTAACCGGCGCGCTCCAGCGTCTTTTGCAACAGCCGGCGGGACATGGCATCGTCCTCAGCAATCAGAATTTTCATCGATGGACCTCGACCAGGCAAGAGTCCAGCAAGGGCAGCAATGCCCCGGCCTCCGCTTCCAGCGCCTGCACAGCCTCAGACAATCCCGCAATCTCCCCGGCTTGGCCCAGACGCTCCACATTCGCCGCCAGCGACGTCGCGCGGCCGGCCGCCAGGTTTGCGAACATTCCCTTAAGCGCGTGTCCGGTCGCCGCGACGCGCTTCATATCGCCAGCCGCCGCCGCTACCTTCAGTTCCTCACGATGCACCGGGTAGTCTTTCTGGAAAATCTCCAGTAACTCCTTTAGCAATTCGCGGTCGTTGTCCACACGCTCGAGCAACTCCCCGAAGTTAAATGATTCGCTAAACGAATCGTTGAATGACTCATCAACCGTTGCCGGCGCGCTCTGCGCTGCAGGCTGCGCCTCGGCGCCCAGCCCCGTGTGACCTGAAAATCGCTCCAACTCCGTCTTCAACACGTCCCTGCGAATTGGTTTTGAAATGTAGCCGTCCATCCCTGCCTCCAGATATTTCTCCGCATCTCCGGCCATGGCGTTAGCCGTCATCGCCACGATCGGCAAACGCCGTACCTGCGGATTTCGCGACGCTCGAATGATGTGCGTGGCTTCCAGACCGCTCATCACCGGCATCTGAATGTCCATCAACACGACATCAAACCTTTCGCGCTCCACCATTTCCGTGGCTTGCTTGCCGTTCACCGCCAGCGCCACTTCATGACCCATTTTTTCCAGCAGCCGCATCGCGAGCTTTTGATTCACTAGATTGTCTTCCACGAGTAGCAGACGCATCACGGTCTTCACGACCTCCGTGGAAACCTGTTTTTCTCGGTCCAGTTCTCCAACGGAAACGTGCAAAGCCTCAAGAAGTGCCCGGTGCAAAGCCATGCGCCGCATCGGCCGCGTCAAATAATGCGAAATGTTCAGGCTTGCCGCTCGCTCGCGGTCTTGCGGCGTGGGCGAGGAAGAAAGCATCAGAATCGCGGCGTTGTCCACAGTCTCCATCTGCCGTATTTTTTCCGCGCATTCGTAGCCGTTCATCCCCGGCATGTTGCGATCCATCAGCACCGCGCAGAATGGGTGACCCTCGCGTGTCGCGCGCGCGAACAGTTCCACTGCGCTCGTTCCGCTTGCCGCCAGTACCGGCAGTAACCCCCACTGGGGCAACAGGCGCGCCAGCAGGTGCAGATTTACATCGTTGTCATCCACCACCAGCACGCGCTTACCGGCCAACTCCGGGAAGACTTTCGGCGCAGCGCTCGGCGGCGCCGCTGCTATCGGCAGGTTTGCGCTGAAAGAGAACGTGCTGCCACGTCCCATCGTGCTGGAGAGTTCCATCTGTCCTCCCATCAGCTTCACTAGCCGCGCGCTGATGGAAAGGCCCAGCCCGGTGCCCCCAAATTCCCGGGTGGTCGAAGAATCCGCCTGCGAAAAGGATTCAAAGATGGCGCGATGTTTTTCCGGCGGAATCCCGATGCCTGTGTCCGTAACCGCAAAGGCAAGCCTTTCTCCGCTCCCGCTGAGGTTCCCCTGCTCGACACGCACCGTCACGCTTCCCTCGCGCGTAAACTTCACCGCATTCCCCGCCAGATTCACCAACACCTGCCGCAGTCGCGTCGGATCGCCGTAGACCCACTCCGGCGCCCCGGGATATAACGACCACACCAGTTCCAGTCCTTTCTCCTGAGCCCGCATGGCCAGAGGTTGCAGCGCGCCCTCGATGCAATCCATCAGCGAAAACGCCACGTGTTCCAGTTCCAGTCGCCCGGCTTCGATTTTCGAAAAGTCCAGAATGTCGTTGATAATCCCCAGCAGCGACTCTGTGGAGCTCTTCACCATGCCCAGGTATTCCCGCTGCTCTTGGGTAAGCTCGGTGTCTAGCGTCAACTCCGTCATCCCAAGAATGCCGTTCATGGGAGTGCGGATTTCATGGCTCATGTTGGCCAGAAATTCGCTCTTGGCCACGCTCGCCGCCTCGGCCGCCTCTTTGGCCTCCCGTAAGCGCTGCGCGGCTTCCGCCCGCTCTGTGACGTCTTGCACAGCGCCGATATAGCGTCGGCCTGCGCCTGCCGCGCCAGGAATCTCTCGCGCGATCGTTTCCACCCGCGTGCATCGGCCAGATTTGTTCACGATGCGATAGCTGCAGGTAAACACCGCGCCTGCCGCCGCGGCGGCAAGATATTCCCGCACCATCGCCTCGCGATCTTCTGGATGGATGTACTCCTTCCAACCAAATCCGATGGCTTCCGCCTCCGTAGCGCCTGCCATTTCCAGCCAACGGTCGTTCAGGTAGGTGCGCCGTCCTTCTTGATCCGCCACAAAAATCCCCACCGGCGCCGCCGAGCTCAGCGTGCGGAATAGCTCTTCGCTCTCTCGTATGGCTTTTTCCGACTCTAAACGCTGTGAAATGTCCTGATACAGAATCAGAAATTCCAGCTCCCGCCCTTGCACATCGAGCGGCACGATATGCACTTCCACATCGAGCAGCTTGCCGCTCTTGTGCCGTCGCTTCGCGCTTCGATGCACCGTATCCGCCGCCGTCAACGCCACAAATTCGTTACGGATTTTTTCGCGCTCTTCGTCGGGCACGGTCAGGCCGAGCCGTTGGCCGGCCGTCTCGGAAGGCAGGTACCCAAATAATTGGTGAAACGCCGGGTTGGTCAGCAAAATAGTGCTGCGGTTGTCCGTCACGACGATCGCAATGGGGCTGCTGGCAATCAACGTATTCAGGAAGTCCGTGCGCTGTTGTAACTCCTTTTCCGCCCGCCGCCGTTCCGCCATCTGGCCTTCCACTTCGAGCGTTCGCTCCATCACGCGATGCTCCAGCGTATCGCTCGCCTCTTGCAGCTCGGCGTCCCTGCGCTCGATTTCCTCCAGCATGTGATTGAAATCGGCGCCCAATTGGCGAAACTCGCGCCCCGTCCACGCTGGCGCTCGCTGCGCGTAACTCTGGTTCGCGGCCACTTCTCGCGCCAACCCCGCGAGTTCCAGAATGGGCGCGGTGATCGATCGTTGCAGCGCAACCGTTGAACAATACACCAGCAGCAAACTGCAACCCGCTACAAGCACCGTCACCTGCTCAAACCTGTGCCGCCGATCCCGCAAATCCTTTAAGTCCGCTTCCAGATAAACGGCCCCAACCTCATTCGCCCCGCTTGTGACCGGCAGATCGAAGGAAATGTAATCCTTGGTCCACTCAATCCCGTCTCGGTTCCTGCGGCCCGCCACTTCGCCGCTCCGGACCTCACGCGCCGGGTACACCGCTAGCACTGTATCGTCTGCCCGAATAAGAATGCCCCGCCGGATGTCGTTGCGAATCCGTAACGCCTCGAGAAGTTTGGCTCCCCACAGCCCGTCGTCGAATGCCAAGGCCGTCGTTGCATTCGTTCCGATCAGCTTGGCGGTCTGCTCTAGATCCGCCACCTTGCGCGCTCGTGCCGAATGCACGTCATACAAATAAAAAGCTGCATATCCCGCGGTCATCCCGATGCCGCTGGTGAACAGCGTCAGCAGCAGCAGGGACTGGCGAAGCGAACTCTGCGGTCTGCGCCACAGGGACATGCTCATCCTCCCGCGTCTTCCGCGCGTTCCCACACGCGCTTGGCCAGCGCGAGCAAGCGCGCGCTGATTGTCAGCCGCGCTTCTTTCGTGGCCGCCATGTTCACCTCAAATCGCAACGTATCCGCCTCATAGGAAAAACAAATCGCGCCCCCCGCTCCCAGAAATTGTGGAGTTTCACCCACCGTCAGAACTCCCGTGTTGCGCACCACTCCCAGTACCTGTCCGTATCGCCCCGCCTCGGACCGGCTCACAAATAGAATCTGGCACGCTCGCACGTCGGGCATTTTCTTCACCCAGCGCACCTCGAGCTTTCGCCCGTGAATTGAGCCCTTCGACGTGGCCTTCGCCAGCGACGTGCCGAAGCTGAAATCTCCAAACACGCAGATCAAGAACGGGCTCTTGGGCTGCGCGAACGCGCTGTCCGGCCACTCAATGAAATTGGGAAACTGCGCGAGAAACGTGGCCTTATGTGGGTACTCGCCAGACTCCTCGTACTGTGCCGCGCCCCCCACCGCTCCCAGCAGCCCCAACATTCCGGCCGCCGCCGCACACGCCAGCACTCGCCGCACCCCACGCGCCCGAGCCGCGCCTCCATGGCTTTTTTCGAGCCCAGAAAACACACGTCACCCCACACCCCTCACCGCACGCAAATCGCCACTCGGCCGGCACGCCTTGGCGCGAAGCAATTGATTCGATTGGTATTGAACTACCGCGGAAACTTCTGCCGCTCGACCGTGTGGACCGCGCTGGAACCCATCCCTGAATTCGGTTCATTTTGGAACGGACTCCTCGGCTTTACCGTTTCCCGATTTGGAGCAGAGCACCACTTGCAAGCCTGAGCGCTCGCCACGGCCGTTGTAGCCGCCGCCTTTTGAGGCGGTCCGCTTTGACTTTGTGGGTGGCCTTTGACTTGTAGGGGGACGCATGCGTGCTGCGTCCCTTCTCGGCAATATTGCAAATGGTGGACGGTTTGTACCAAGGCACCTCGCTCAAACTGTAAGCCTCGCCACAACCTTCGCATCCGCAAAAAAAAAACCACCCGCGCTTTCCTCCCGTCAGGCAGGAAAGCGCGGGCATTCGGTCTTTGACTGTAGAGTTCTTTTACAGCACCAGCGTCAGTGCGATTTGCGGCCCCGGATGATCCAGATCTACTAGGTAGTACACCCCATTAATATCCACGATGTACACATTATCGGTATACGCCCACCCGGCCGGCCACGCCTGGCCGATCACAAACGAGTACCCGCCGTAACTGAAATGCGGCTGGCCGCCAACGATCTCCGGATGCCCAATGTGAAAGGTGTGCTCGCGTCCGAAGCTCGCCTTAAATTTTTCGTCGGGAATTCGTCCTCGTTGCCCCTGCTCATGTTGACCCTGCTCTACCTTGGCGTGTTCATCCCGCGCGGCCGCATCGTTTCGGTTCTCGGGACGCGGCTGCTCCTTGGGTTTGTCCGGTTGATCTTTGGGATTCTTCGGCTGTTCCTTGGGCTGTTCTTTCGGTTGCTCCTTTGGCTGCTCCTTGGGTTGCTCCTTCGGGGCCTCCTGCTGGTCCTTCGGTTCCTGCGCGTGCGACGGTACCCCCACGCCAAATAGCATCAATAAACTGGCCGTTCCCACTACCTTGGCGATCTTCATCATTGTCTCCTCCACTCCTGCGGCGAAGGACGGGTTTTCGCCGGGCCCAAGACCACACCACGAAAACTACCGATCTGAGCCTCAGAATCGAATACCGCTGGCCATGTATTTGCCCCCGGGATTTTGCGTTAGGCAAGATGGCGGCGTCACAGCCCGCAAATCCGCGCGAATCGTCCCCAGGCCCGCCACGTCTGTTCACTGATCTCCAGCTTCCGGCAAACCACTTCGATAGCTTCGCGATGACCTCTTACGGCGTGTGTCGCTTCTTTTTCATCGAGTCCTCCCGCCCTCTCAGGCGTTGGACTCTCATATCACTTAGTACAACTGGAGGGGGTCGGGACATCTCGATGAACTCAACGACCTGCCGCATCGCCCCTGAAACTTAGACACCGCAGCCCACCATCTCGAACGCGGGTGCGGCTAAGGGAGACAGGTGGATTAAGGAAATCGAAAAAGTTGCGCTCGTTGTATTTTCATCAATTGTGGGATATGCACAGCTTGTACGTCGCGTCCGAACGTGACGGTGGTGGATGATCCACCCTGCGGATTTAGGGGGCAGGTCACTACAAGAGGACGACTCAGCCGCCGGCGCTCTCGGGACAGAGTAGTCGCCTTCACGACAAAGAGCGCAACTCGTACTTGGGACCAATGCCATTTACGAAATGGCTAGAACGTTCCAAGGAAGTCGGTCAACCGCTCAGCAGCGTGGAAAAGAGTTGTTTTCATATCTCAGGCAGTACGTGCGGCTCGGTACCCCTCTGCTGCGACAGACCGATGACCTCCTTCGCGAAGAAGTCACGCACGTGACGAAAGAGACCAAGAGCCTGGAGCTGTTTTTACGATAACGTAGATTACGAAAAGCTGGTGGCCGAGGCGAATATGCGCAATAGGCGCAACTTTATACCCTAATATTTCCTTCTCACATACGCGCCATAACGCCCGTAACAAGGTGATCCGCGACGATTCTTATGATGATTAAGGGCACCATCCATTCGTTTCTTGTTGAATGTCTTTCCACAAACTGTGCATCGATACACGTAGATCGGTCCTTGATGTCTGGTTCTCGTTGCGATCCGATGGATTCTTGGTAAGCGGGCATCGCGGCTGAAGGTACAACTGTAAGCGGTCCCGTCGAAGTGAGTTCGACCGCATAACGAGGCGCGAAAACTTGCGAAGTCACCGTCGCCCCTTGCATTCGATCCACACGATAGGAACGATGCTCCCCTGAGTCGCCGCGGATTGCGTGCAGCACAAAATATCCATCGACAGTTTGCCGAAGTGAGTACGGCTCTATACGACGTACGCTGCCGTCATAGCTGAGATCGACACATAGATGATTACCTGCGGCGAAGCGGATGATTTCAAGAATCGATCGAGAGGGCAGCGGAACGCTCATCGGCAGCACACGCGAGTGGATGGGGATCTCGCCCACACCGTGCTGGATGAATGCGCGTTGCGGAATTGGAGCGCCGCTCGTAATCCAGGTAAAGATCTCGGGCAGCGCATCCCAGAAGTCCCTGAGCGGCGGAAGCACCGGAAGCTGATGTGACAGCATGTCCGACCACATCCCCTCAAGCGCTTGGTGATTAGGAATGAGCGACTGGAACGTCGGCACCTGGATTGCTTTGTATTCGCATTTCTGCCGGAGAACGTCGAGCAGCACCGTAGCCGTGGGCCTGCTGTCCGTGTGCCGGTAGAGGTTCACCACGTCATAAAGGTCGCGGGGGCGCGTGCGTTCTCCTAGCGCGCGCAGTTTTTCTCCGAAGTCTTCCTCGTAGGCGTAGCAATTGGCCCAGATGCCGCCCTCGGGCCGGTCGCTATAAGGATGAAATACCTCGCGGCGCACAGAAGGAAGAACTACTCTCTCGTCTGCCGTCAGGTCGAGCTTGATCTTGGGCCAGCCGCCTGAGGTTGGAGAAACTGGTCCCCGGTAAGCGACTTTGCCTTGGCAGTTGGGCCGGCCACGCGGGTTGTCGTAAATATCGAATTCGAGCTGATCGGCGGGAACAGTGAGGCCGGATTGGTCCGCTACCCAGGCAATGACTTCTTCGAAGACGCCTCGCAGGAACTCTTCGTCTATCTGCTTCTCATTACGGAGCGTGAAGTCCAGGTCCTCCGAGAAGCGGTACGTCTCGAAGTAGCACTTCTTAAGACATGTGCCGCCTTTGAAGACCCAGGCTTCAGCAAGCTCTTCATGCGAGCTGATACCAGCGAGTATCCAGCCGAGGACGTAGTCCTTCTCGACTGTGCTAGGCAGTAGTGAAAACGACGAGGCGGCTTCGAGGATTTCGCGTTTGTCGATCATGGGGCGGTTCGTTTCCTGGCAGAAGGCAACCAGAGGCGCCAAGCAGTGGACAGTTTTTTTCTGGGGAGCGCAGGGTCAAGCTTGGCGTAGCCCTGAGTCAATCGCGAGCGACATTCGGCTACGAGCTTGTCATCATGTAATCGCGTTTCTGCAAGATATCCGAGACGCTTAAAGACAACTCCGTTATGAAATTGGGTCGCGTACTGGATCAACGAATCACGATCAGCGGTTTTCGTTGCAAGATACGCACTCAGGCTATCACCTACGTGGTCGATGCCACCGCCCACCCCGGGCGCGGCGATCATGTCGACCAGCGTACGCGCGGGGTCTGATATAGATACTCTGGCGGAACCGCGCCACAGTGTTTTCAAGCCAAAGAACCGTTTCGGGCTTACGTTGTGCAATACAAAAGCCGCGCCTTGGGCGACCACGCGTTTTTCTGTAACCCGCCGTGTCGTGAAGACAAGGGTCTCATTGAAAAGCTGCTCGGTAAGTTCCCAATGATGGGCGGCGGTCCAGCCGCCGATGTAGCATTGATTGAAGAGCGTCGGTACGAGGACCCAGGGATCTGCGATGACCTGTTCGCTGCCAGCTAGATCCAACGGCACAGGAACGTAAAGCCCGTGTCCTATCCGCCGGAGCCAACCCTGCTGTTTCCACCGCGACAGGAGTTTGGCTGCGGCACGCCTGTCGATCCCGAGTGCCCGAGACGTAACATCAACCGACACGACTTCCTTTGCGGCTCGGAGCACTGTGCTGAGCCGTGCGCGGTGAGCTGGTAATGAGCCTTGTAGCGATTCCACGGCTATACGATGATACTACAAGTTCGCACTTTATGGGAACTTTACGCCATAGCGTACAGTGAAGTCTTTTCGAGCTTTCTCTAGAGGCGCACGTGCGACCCTCGATGCTGGCCATGAAAGCCATAGCACAGCGCCGGAGTCTTAGACGTGTAACGCACCCAGCATCACCACGACCGCGACGAACTTTCGCAAGACCATTGTTCGGAGTCAACGCATAACTCGCGATTCGCTTTCACGCAAAATGAGATACTCTCTTCAAGGCCCGGACCTGTGAGTAAATGCCGGTCCGGGCTTCGTTTTTTTCTTGACAAATCGAATATGGTATTCGATTCTATAAATGAAGACGTACTCGACTGCTAAGGTCATCAAGATTCTTGGGATTGGTGCAGAGACGCTATATCGCTGGATGCACGAGGGAAAGATCCCCACTCCTCCGTTGCAATCTCTTGCTGGTATGAAGGTTCGTCTTTGGTCGGAAGAACACCTGGTCGAAGCGAAGAAATACAAAGCAGAGCATTACTGGGGAAAGGGCGGTCGTAAAAAGCGAAATAGGTCCAGTAAGTAGAATTTCGGGGCGCGCTTGTGCTGTAACACGAGCGCACCCCTAACCAAAGTGCACGTCTGAGGTGCAACGATGGCTGCAACAGAAGTTATCCACTTCCCGGTTTGTGTGCAACTCAACCGTGGGGCGACGATTCAGGTCGACGCCTTTCGCGACTCCAGTGCCTCGCCCCCTGGCTCTCCACCACATTTGCTTCACCCCCTCCGGGCTCTCCCAAACAATACCGCTCCCACCGCCGATGGAGGGCTCTGAGTATGAAACTCTATCTTTTTCAGCAACTAACTGAACTCAATCACTCGTTCGATGAGCTAATTGCCGGCCTGGCGAAATTGGAATCAATCCCGTTCTTTCAACGCGAACTCATCCAGCACGCACGGTCCGACGTTGAGATCGCCCGCGTGTACGCCAACCGCGAGTTCTTCGATAACTTCGAGAAGATTGTCGAGGATGACGCCAGATGGGCGTACCGTTTTCAACGCAAATTCAGTGAGCGGCTCAAGGACCGGGACGACATCTACCTCGAAGTCAAATCCTCAGAGGAGCGTCGGAAGCGCAAAGGACTTCCTCCACGGGTAGCTATCCTTCCCGATTGGGACATGTCTGATGAAGACCGCTATGACGAGGATCAGGCCAGACGGAGAACCAAGGCAGGCGCGAAGAAATGCCGGAAACAACCACAATCGAAGGGAGTGCGCCGATGAAGAAGCCACATCTCCCTTCCCCAGAAGTTCGCAAGTTTGTCCCCGGCCGGCGCTACCGAGGTGTGCAAGGCAAGGTCGTGCACTGGGTTGAGCACCGCTTCGAAGAAGGCCTGCTCTATATCCACGTTCGCTTTACAGACGAGACGGAGCTTTGCTGGCGAATCACTACCAGAATGACGATTGAAGAGTCCGACCTAGCTGATTGGACCTCCGGCGACTTCCAACAATTGCGAGTGTTTGTCCGAAGCGAACGAGACAGGAGCATGTGATGCACCGCAATGTCGCTCGTGCCTACGACTATTTGGAGCGGGAACACGATCGAATCCGAGCGGCACACGTCAAAATCCTTGCTCAAAAACCCCGGCATCTGGAGCGTCGCTTATTCCGTGCAGACCTTGATAGCTCTCGGCACCTTGATGAAATGCTCCTCTACGAGGAGCGCCTATCCCGTCCGCAACGCAGGCGCGTTCTTGGCCTGAACCGTTATGGCCGGAAACTTGAGCGCATCATGCATGCGCTCTTGAGTGGGGATTCCGATGAAGTTGATCGGTGTTCCGGGCTGATGGTGATCAGCGTTCCGGGATTGCGGTGATCAGTCGTCGGAGCGAAGCGACGCTGGCGAGTGGATTTTGCAGAAAGTGAT
>JBEKVU010000017.1:0-18786 GCA_049513775.1 Candidatus Acidiferrum sp. | reverse complement strand
TGACGATCGAAAATGCCCAGTCCTATCTGCTTGGCCCGGTCTTCGGGCTACTTCTACGTTTGCGAGGCATTACCTGCTTGCACGCGAGCGCGGTGGCTTTTGAGGATCGGAGCGTGGTCTTCGTTGGTCCGGCCGGAGCAGGGAAGTCCACCACCGCCGCAGCCTTCGCCGCGCGTGGCTTTTCCGTCCTCTCCGATGACATCGCGGCCTTATCGATTACCTCGCCGCCCGATGTGCCGGCGCTTGACGTGCGGGCGGAGCGCATTCCGGCGGCCGCGGAACGCCCCACGGAGGAATTTGCCACATTTCGCGTGCTTCCCGCATATCCGCACCTGTGCCTCTGGCCGGATTCCATCAAAAGCCTGTACGGGGCCGAAGGACATTTTCCCCGGCTAGCGCCGGAATGGGAAAAACAGAAGGTCGCTCTGGGCTCCGGCGGCATGCGTTTTGAAACCCGTGAACTCCCGCTTGCCGCCATTTATCTGTTCTCCGAGCACTCTGCTGAAGACGCCCCCCGCATCTCACCCGTTCCGCTAAAGACGGCCCTCTTGTCCTTGCTCGCCAATACTTATGCCAATAATCTTTTGGATGCTGCGTTGCGCGCCGAGGAATTCCGCGTGCTTGACCGACTGGTCGCCAGCGTGCCGGTTCGCTTGCTTACTCGCCATAGCGATGCCATGCACATCGAACAGTTGTGTAGTCTGATATACAGAGACTTTAGAACATTGGAACGCGCCTGACTGGTGCTGTTAGGTGGAGCAGGAATCTATGCCTTCGATTCGATCTGAGCCCTACAAATTGGCGTGGAATTGTCGCGGGAATTGTCGCGTTGTCTCATACGCCACAGTCGTGGTTGCTGCCCCGGAACTCCCGCCCGTGGCGGTCGAACACTGTGCTAGCATCGCTTTGTTTAGGGCGTCCCTTACCAATAGATCAATGTCGGCGCTGACTCCGCGACCTGTGCCTGTCCCACAGGAACAGTCCGGCAATGTCCGGTTCACGGCAATGACTTCTCCCGCAAGGCCTTCCTAGTGTGGCCGGCGTGATTTGGGGGACCGAACGCAGAGGAGGAAGCAACATGGACATTCGCGGATCTATCGGCAGGTTCTCGTTCTACGCGGCGGTTGCAGTTCTAGCGGGCAGTTTTTTGTTCGTCACAGTTTTCCGCGGTATACGAAACTCATCGCGTAATAACAGCTCTCTAATTTTAACTGCCTCGCACGCTCCTTCGTCCGCAAATTCAGCCGATAAGTCCGCCTCGCTCCGCGCCTTCGGCAGCCTGCCTCTCAGCTTTACGGAGAATCAGGGCCAACTCGCGCAAGAAGTGCGCTACTCGACACACGGCGCGCAATACGACCTTTTTTTGACCCCGCAGGAAGCCGTCGTGGCGCTGCGTCGTTCTCAGCACTTCGATTTGTCTCCCCGCCATCGCGGCGCTTCGCTGAAAGCACTGCACGCCTTGCGCCACGCCTCAGGTTCCACCACTACCGCTGCTCTCCACCTGCGCTTTGAAGGCGCTAACCCCGCTCCGCAGGTAACCGGCGCAGAGCAATTGCCAGGTAAAGTGAACTATTTCATCGGCAACGATCCCCAAAAGTGGCACACCGACGTGCCCACCTACGCCCAGGTCAAGTACAACCAACTGTATCCCGGCGTTGACTTGCTCTTCTACGGCCGCCAACGCACCCTTGAATATGATTTCGTGGTTGCCCCGGGCGCCGATCCCAGCGTCATCGCTATGAAGCTCTCTGGCGAGCGCCACCTCCGCCTCAACGCGCACGGCGACGTCGTCGTCAGCGTTCCCGATGGCCAAGTGATGCTCCACAAGCCCGTCGTCTATCAGAATATCGCCGGCGAGCGAAAAGAAATTGCCGGCAACTACTCTCTGCGCGGCGATCACCTTTCCTTCGCCATCGGGTCGTATGACCGCAGCGCGCCCTTGATCGTGGATCCGGTCTTCGACTACGGCACTTACCTCGGCGGCACCAATGACGATGGCTCTGGGAATGCGGTTGCCATCGACGCCAGCGGCGACGCCTTCATTGTCGGCCAAACGTTCTCCAGCGACTTTCCGCCGAGCAGCGCCTTAACTCCTGGCGCCAATACTGCGAATGGTACCGGCTTCTTGGTGGAGCTGAATCCCGGCGGTACTGCTCTGCTTTATTCCACGTATCTTGGCGCCAGTGCGGGCGGCGACCTCCCGTTTGGTGTGGCCGTCTCGGGTGGCGATGTATACGTCACCGGAGAGACTTTTGGAACTGATTTTCCGAGCGGTACTATTTCAGGTTTCAAACCCTCCATCACCACCAACGCCAACGGCGTCGGTTTCCTCGCCAAAATTGATCCCACCAAGAGCGGGGCAGCTTCTTTGCTGTATTCCTCGTACATTGGCGGCGGCGCCGGCAGTGTTATTGGAGATTTCGGCAATGCCGTCGCGGCCGACGCCGCCGGCAATGCCTATGTTACGGGCGTCACCTTCTCCTCCGAGGGCACTGGGGATGACAACTTTCAAACAACTTCCAATGCCTTTCAGTCGGCCCTGGTCGATACCGCTGGCAGCGCCTTTCTTACCCGCGTGGACACCACCCAATCCGGTACCAGCTCACTGGTCTACTCTACCTATCTCGGTGGCGACGGCGCTCTTTCCGTCAACACCAACCTGGAATTCGGAGATGGCGGATTTGGCGTGGTCGTGGATTCTGCAAACAAAGCGTACATGGTAGGCACCACGAGTTCGTCGTCTGCCGGGCCTTTTCCGGTCAGCGCCCACCCGTTCCAATCCGCGCCCTTGGCTGCCAACATCTGGAGTTCTGTTTTTATCTCTGAAATCGATACCACACAATCTGGAGCGAATTCGCTCGTTTATTCCACCTATCTTGGCGGCTCCGGCGATTCCAACGCCGGATTGGGCGATTCCGGCGCGGCCATCGATCTGAAATCCGGCTCCACCGTGGTCTACGTGACCGGATCAACCAATTCGCCGGACTTCCCGCTTCAGAACGGCTTCCAGACCACCGGGGACGCGAATGTCGGCTCAGCTTTCGTTACCCTGCTTGATACTTCCGCCGGCACGACGCTAAAGTACTCCACTTATTTGAGTAACAACGATACCTCTGGCAATGGAATCAAAGTCGATTCTTCGACCGGGAATGCTTATGTCGCCGGTGGAACCGCTTCGATAGGTTTCGCCACCCCCGGCGCATTTCAAGGCGCGCTGGCCAGCGGTGCGCCCGGAGACGCCTTTGTCGCAGAAATCAGCCCCCTCGGTGCGGGTGCTGCGGACTTGGTGTACTTCACCTATTTCGGCGGCAGCGGTGCCGTGGATGCTCCTGACCAAGCCTTCGGTCTTGCGCTTGGCACGGCTCCAACCGTGTTCATCACCGGGCCAACTTCGTCGACGAATCTCCCGGTTACCGACGGTGCCTTTCAAAACACGCTAGGAACTGGCAGCTCCTCGGAGGCTTTCGCTGCCTCGATCACGCTGCAGCCGATCTTCTCCGTCTCGCCCACTTCGCTCACGTTTGGCTCCCCGCTGCACGTCACGTCAGCGGCGCAAACCGTCATGCTTACGAACAACACTGGTGGCGGAGTTGCCTATACTACCCCCACGGTCACGAATCCTAGCCCTGCGGCGGCTGCAACCGACTTCGCGGTGTCCGCTACCACCTGCCCCGCTATCATCGCTTCGGGCGCCAACTGCACCGTAAGCGTCACCTACACGCCTTCGGGCTCTGCGGCGGAAACCGGCACTCTTTCCATTGCCGACGGAGTTGGCGCCGCCCCGCACACCGTGGCCCTCTCCGGCACCACACTCACCTCCTTCACCGTTGCGCCAACCTCGCTCACCTTCACGTCTTCGGCTGTCGGCACGGCTACTGCCCCTCAGAGCGTCACACTCACCAACAACACGAGCGCTGCTGTGACCTTCACCAGTGCCCAAATTTCCGAGAATGTCGGAACGACGGACTTCGCTCTGCAACCGGCCACCACCTGCGGCGCTACGATCGCTGCTAATGGCGGGAGCTGCGTCATCAGCGTGACTTTTACTCCTTCGGTCACCACTACCGAAACCGGAACGCTCACCATCACTGACGGCGCGGGCGTGCAAGACGTTACCCTCACCGGCAACGTCACTGCCGCAACACCAGGCTTTACCTTGGGCGCCACAAACACCATGCTGATGGTGACAAAGGGTGCAAGCGTAACCGACGCCATTACAGTTACTTCTGTCGGCGGCTTTACTGGGGCCGTCGCGCTGGCATGCACCGGACAGCCGAATCGCTCGACTTGCATGATTGCGCCGTCGTCGGTTACGCCTACCGCAGGTGGAACCGCCACCGCGATGTTGACCTTCGCAACCAAAGCACTGGTCGCGCCACCGCCGTCTACGCCAGTCCTCCCGCCGGGCTCCATCAAGGTAGTTGCGCCCATCGCGCTCGCCTTGCTGCTCATTATCCTGCTGGCCTCCGAACAGCGGCTGCGCACGCGCCTCGCTATGGCGGGCGCGCTGCTAGTGTTCGTGGCGCTTTCCGGTTGCGCGCAATCGGGCACCGCCCCGGGCACTTATACCCTAACCGTCACCGGCACGGCGACTGGCGCCGCGTCGCAAACTGAGACGATTACGGTCATCGTAGCGCCAAAATAACTCATCGCACCCTGAATGTTCAGGGGTGCGATGTTCAAATGTTCTGTATAAAAAAGGCCGCGTGCTGCATTGCAGCACGCGGCCTTTTTTAGCCTGCCTTAGTGCTCTCAGTCTTTGCCGCCTTCGCCGTGTTTCTTGGCCAGTCGGAACGGCCTTTTCAGCGCGTCGAACAACCGCCGCTGCGGCTGCTTGGCGTTCGCATCCCAATCTTCTTCCGTGGGCGAAAAGAGCAGCCGCAAGAAATAGCCCGCGCCCGGCGCCACGCCTCCACGCATGCGCATGCGGAACAATCCTCGTTCTAGCAGTCCCGGCGGCGTCTCGCCGGCCGTCGGAAGCCACCGCAAGGTTTGCGCCGTCATTGCGCACGCCGCTCCGTTTGAATTAGCCTGCGCCAAAACCTCTCTGGGTATATGGGTCTGCAAAACGCCTGAAGCCAGAAGCAAGCCGCCGTGCAGCATCGTCTCCGCGCCCACGGCCCTCGCCGCCTGGAGTGCACCAGCCCAGTCGATTTCCGGATGCCGCGCAATCAGCGCCGCCACATCGGCAATCCACATCAGCCTCTCCCAAAAGTGTTTTGCTCCGTGAATGCAGATCAAGAGCAAATGATCCTCGACCGCCGGTACCGCCACCTCCCGTCCATCGAGCTCCACGCGCACCGAGCGTTCGAACAGCTTTTCGATTGGCAAGGGACGCGGGTAATACCGCATGGTGCGGTCGTTGTGCAACTCTACCAGCAGCTTCGCCTCCGGCTGGCGAAACATGTATTGTCCAGGAACGCGTCCCGCCGCAATGGCGCTCAGCGGAATTTGTGGTGTGTACCCGGCGTTGATCATCAGGTTCGTGGCGCGCGCGATCTCTTCATGACGCACCAGGAAGTCCAGGTCGCCATAATTGCGCATGGCTGCGTCGCCGTACGCCTGCACGGCCAGTGCCGGCCCTTTGACCACCAGCATCCCGATGTTTTGTCTCTTAAATCGTTCGGCAAGCCGGAATAATTCCGCTGACATCCGTAGTGTAAGAAAATGTTGCGTACGTCGCCGCTCCGCGAGCGTCGCTCGAATGCCGGACGGCACCCCCTCGGTGGGGAGGTTCCGTACCGCCGTCGCTAACAGTTGCGTTACGCCGTGGTCCTCAGCCAGCGCCAGCAGCGCGGTCCAATCGATAGCACGAAATGTTTCGGAGATGGTCGCTGCGTCCGGGGGGTACTTTGCGCAGGCGCATAGCGCGAGCCACTCTCGGCTATTTTCCCGCCGCGCATCAGCCGTCGCGCGAGGTGTCAACTTATCTGCCATTCACGGCGACTGCCGCAGTGCTCGCGCGCACCACCAATTCAGGCTCAACGGTGATAACCTTCGCGTACGGCGTTCTCGGCGCCGCCCCAATGCGCCGCAATACCGTTTCCGCCGCTAGTGCGCCCATCTGCCGCAACGGCTGCCGCACCGTGGTAAGCCCTGGATTCTGAAACGCCGCGCTCGGAATATCGTCGAAGCCCACCACAGAGACGTCTTCCGGTACGCGCCGTCCCGCCGCGCGCAGCGCATGAATTGCCCCAATCGCCGAAATATCGTTGAAGGCAAACAACGCGGTGAAGTTCACGCGCGTCGCCAAAAGTCTTCGCGTTGCCGTATAACCCAACTCAGAAGACCCGTAACAACCCTCGAGTTGCACTACTAGCCGCGGGTCGATCCGCAGTCCAAGCGTTTTCGCGCTTTCCACGATCGCTTTCCAGCGCACTTCCGTGTCCGCGCTGAAATCCTGTCCCTTGATGAACGCAATCGATCGATGCCCCAGCGCATGCAAGTGTTTCACCGCCAGTCGCGCTGCGAGCTCGTGGTTCAGCGTTATGTTGGTCACACCCTCCACGTTGCGATGTCCAGAGACCGAAACCAGCGGCACCAGCGTGCCTTCCCTGACCGGCGTGTCCACCGCGATCAGCCCTTCCACGGCCCGTTGCTGCAGCAATCGCGGATACTGGTTCAGCAAGTCCGTTCGGTGACGGTGACTCGCCACGAAGTAAAAATAGCCCTTCTCAATCAGGTGCTCTTCAATTCCAGAGATAACCAGCGGCGCGTATCCCTCGCTGATTTCCGCCACCAGCACGCCAATTGTCGCGCTGCGTTTCCGCCGCAAGGAACTGGCCATGAAGTTCGGACGATAGTTCAGTTCGCGCGCCGCGGCCCGTATACGATCTTGCGTGCTCTCCGGAATGGATTTCGCTGCCGGCGAACGATTGATGACCAAGGATACCGACGCCGTCGACAAACCGAGATACTCCGCAAGATCCTTCAAGGTACTAACGCGGGAAACAGCCTCGCCGGGCGTGGAGCTCATAAGTTGAAAGAAACCCAAGGAATGGAAGTCGAATCGGCATTCTGGCACAAGCGCGCTGTTCCAACAAGGGACGCCCCGCAATCGCCCTCGCTTTTTCCCTCCACAATCCGCCCATTGCTTGCGTTGCAACTGGTGCGGGCGTACGATGCGAAGTTGTGTTTCGCGCGATTTTTTCGGCCGTTCTGCGCCAGGGTGAACGCGAGGGAGATAGCAACGCATGAAATCCGTGGTGGTTGTGGGCGCGCAGTGGGGAGACGAGGGCAAAGGTAAGGTCGTCGATTACCTCGCCGGTTCCTTTGACTACATTGCGCGCGTGGCGGGCGGCCACAACGCCGGGCACACCGTCATCATCGGCTCGGAAAAATATGTCTTGCAGCTGATCCCTTGCGGCATTCTACGCCCCAAGCAACATGCCGTGATCGGCACCGGTGTAGTCGTCGATCCCGCCGCGCTCGTGGCGGAGATTGACACCCTGGCCAAGGCCGGCATCAGCGTAAAGGGCCGGCTGCACATCAGCAATCGCGCCCACCTGATTTTTCCGTATCATCGCGAACTAGACAAAGCCGCCGAGGGCGCTCGCGGCGCGGATAAAATCGGCACCACCTCCCGCGGCATTGGCCCGGCCTACGAGGACAAGATGGCCCGGCGCGGGCTACGCATGTGCGATCTGCTCGAGCCGGCGCTCTTCCGCAAAAAAGCCGCCCATGTGGTTGCGGAGAAAAATCGCCTGGCCAAGGGTGCCTACGGCGCCGACATCGACTTCTCGCACGAGGTCGAGGAGACGCTCAAGTCTGGAGAAAAAATCCGCGAGTTCATCTGCGACACCGCCGAGATGGTGAATCACGCGTTGGACACCGGCAAGTCGGTGCTCTTCGAAGGCGCGCAAGGCACCATGCTGGACATCGATCATGGTACCTATCCTTTCGTAACATCCTCCAGCGCGATCTCCGGCGGAGCGACCACGGGCGTTGGCGTGCCGCCGACAAAGATCAAGCATGTCCTCGGAATCTCCAAAGCCTATACCACCCGCGTAGGCAGCGGCCCTTTTCCGACCGAAATGCCCGATCTCGATGCCGCCGAGTTGCGCAAGCGCGGCAAAGAGTTTGGCGCGGTCACCGGCCGTCCGAGACGCTGCGGATGGCTCGATCTAGCCATGCTGCGCTACTCCAAGATGATCAACGGCATCGATTCGCTAGTCATCACCAAACTTGATGTCTTTGATACCCTACGCGAAATTCAAATTTGCGTCGGCTACAAATACAAGGGCTCTCCGCTCAACGAAATGCCCGCCCTAGCGGAAGAATACGAGCATGTCGTTCCAGAATACAAAACCATGCCTGGATGGATGGAAGCCTCCACCTACGGCGTAAAGGACGGCGCCAACTTGCCCCGCGCCGCCACCGATTACCTGAGATTTATTTCCGATTTCCTGCAAATAGAAATCGGCATGATCTCCACCGGCCCCGAACGCGACGCCACCATCGTCCCGGAGGGCACGCTCTTTGCACGTTGGCTGTAAACCCGTGCCGGTTCTGAACGTTGTCTTCGCGAATTTTTAGTGGCGGATCTTTAGATCCGCATCCGTTCTCCGAACTGTTTTTTTCTGCGCCCGGGCGGGAAGCCCGCCACGATCTCCTCATGATCAATTACCAGGCCGCACGCTCTATCGTCGCCGAACAACTTGAGAAGCTCGGCGCGCCGCTCGTCACTGCGATCGTGTCCCTGCCCAATTCAAACGGCCGCGTCTTGGCGCAGAATGTCGCCGCGGACCGGGACTATCCGCCGTTTGACCGCTCCGCCCGCGATGGATATGCGGTGCGCGCGGCGGAGGTCTTTGACGGCGCTACGTTGACCTGCACCGGTGAAACTAAAGCCGGCGATGCTCCACCGGCGCTGGGGAACAACGGAACCTGCTTGCAGATTATGACTGGCGCGGCGATGCCTTCGGGTGCGAATGCGGTGGTGATGATCGAGCACACCCGCCGCGACGGCGATGCAGTACGATTTTCGCGTCACGCGGAGCCTTCGCAGAACATCATCCCGCGTGGCTCTGAAGCGAAGAGCGGCCAGATTGTTCTGCGCGCGCGATCGCGCCTCGGGTACGCCGAAATTGCCCAGGCTGCGCAGGTCGGCGCGGCCGAGCTGGTGTGCTCTGTGCGCCCGCGCGTGGCGATCTTATCGACCGGCGATGAGATTGTGCCTTACACCCAGAACCCGGGCGCGTATCAGATTCGCAACAGCAATGCGGTGTCGTTGACCGCGCAGGTTTCCGCCGCGGGAGGTGTTCCGGTCTTGCTGGGTTGCGCGGCGGATCGCGAAGCCGATTTGCGAGAAAAGATTTCCCTGGGACTGCGGGAAGATATTCTCGTGCTTTCCGGCGGCGTCTCCATGGGAAAATATGATCTGGTGGAGAATGTGTTGCGCGAGATGGGTGCGGAATTCTTCTTCGATGCCGTGGCGATTCGTCCTGGCAAGCCGGCCGTGTTTGGCGTATGCCAGGGCAAGCCGGTGTTCGGACTGCCGGGAAATCCCGTATCGACCATGGTGACCTCAGAACTCTTTGTGGCGCCGGCGATTGATTTGCTCAGCGGCGCCGTCGCACGGCCGTTGCCTCTTGTTGAAGCCATCCTTAGCGAAGATTTGCACGAAAAACCCGGCATGACCCACTTCCTCCCGGCGCTCCTGGAATGGCATGTCGCCGGTGGCGATGCCGAACCAGCCTCCGCCACCACAGGTAGAGTGCGGCCGCTCAAATGGCAGGGCTCCGGCGACATCGGAGCGATGGCGCAGGCGAACTGCTTCTTGGTCGTCGCGCCAGAATTGCAGCACGTTCCGGCGGGTACCCGAATGCCCATCTTGTTGCGACGCGATGTGGTGTAAACGCGATGTCGTGCGGGCGCAGTGCGTAAAAAAAGATAACGCGGAAACGCAGGGATCACAGAGGAACGCAAAAGATGAGTAGCCGTGCAGAGAGGGAAGGGACTGTGAAGAAGCTTTCGCATTATGGCGATGGCGCGCGGGTATCCATGGTGGACGTTTCCGCCAAGGCCGTGACCAGCCGGACCGCCGTAGCTCAGGGTTTCGTGAAAATGAAGCCCGCTGTCGTGCGCACCGTGCGCCGCCTCAAAAATCCCAAGGGCGATCCTCTGGAGGTCGCGCGCATCGCCGGCATCGCCGCCTGCAAACGCACCGCCGAGTGGATACCTCTTTGTCATCCTCTCTCGCTCACGCACATTGATGTGACTGCACGCCTATGCCAGAATGGCGTGTCACTGCGTTCGAGCGTCACAACGGCTGCCCAGACCGGTGTGGAGATGGAGGCATTGGTGGCAGTCAGCGCCGCCGCCCTAACCGTCTACGACATGTGCAAGGCCCTCGATAAGAGCATGGAAATCACCGATATCGCGTTGCTCGAAAAGACTGGCGGCAAGAGCGGCGACTACCTTCGCAAAGACGACCACGTTCGCAAACACGATGCCGGTCGCAAATCCAAATCGCGCGTAAAACCCTCCCCAAGGCGCGGCCAATGAGCGCCGCTGCCAAAGGCATCAGCCTGCTGGTGGCCGACGACAACCCCTTAGTGCGCAACCTGATCGTCAAAGGCCTCGAGGGCGCGTGTGAGGTCGCCATCGCCGCCGATGGCGCGGACGCTCTTTTGCGCGTTATCGACGATCCCCCGGACGCCATCCTTTGCGATTACAAAATGCCCGGCCTCGACGGGCGCCAGCTTTTTGAAAAGCTCCGCGGCCGCGAAGCCACCCGGCACATCCCATTTATATTCATGGCCAGCCGCGCGGACATCGAAGAGCGTTTACGCCCCATGGTCGATGGCGTCGAAGAGTTCATCACCAAGCCCTTCATGGTGAAAGATCTCGTGCGCGTGACGAAAAAGGTCCTTGACCGTTTGCATCTCGAGAAATTACAAAAACAAGCTTCGCGCCCCGGCGTAATCCAAGGCCGACTCGAAGAGATGAGCATGATTGACTTGCTCCAATCGCTCGAGATGGGGCAAAAGTCTTGCCGCCTGACCGTTCAGAACCAGGGTGATCGCGGCGAACTTTTCTTCACCGGCGGCCAATGCAACGACGCCAAAATCGCTGATCTAGTCGGCGACGAGGCAGTCTACAAAGTTTTGATGTGGACCGCCGGCGAATTTGAGATCGATTTTAACGGCGCGAATGGCTCCACGCGCACCACCACCACGCGCAACACCACCGGCCTGCTCATGGAAGCCATGCGCCTGCTCGATGAAGCCAGCCAGCACAGCGCCGACACCGTAGGCGCCCCGTGATTTCCGAAGTGCTTGCAGCCGCCGTGATGCTCTATTGCGTCGCGTCGCTTATTTGCTTTGAATCGGCCAGACGCCTCTCGTCAGTTGGAGAATGGTCGCGCTGATGCGCGTTGCCGTCGTAACCATCAGTGACTCGGTAGCCAAAGGCGAACGCGAAGACGCTTCAGGACTCGCCGTCGTCGCAGGCTGTCGCGGTCTAAACTGGGAAGTAATCTCGACGCAAACCATTTCTGACGATTTGGCAGGCATCACGTCAACCCTGCGCGAGCTAGCTCACGCCGCGCCCGTCGATGTGATCCTCACCACGGGCGGTACCGGCTTAGGCCCGCGGGACAACACCCCGGAAGCCACACGAGCCGTCGCCGACCGTATCGTCCCCGGCATCGCCGAAGAGATGCGGCGCGTTGGCATGCTGAAAACCCCCACCGCCGTCCTCTCCCGCGCCATCGCCGCCACCGCAAACAAAACCCTAATCGTTAATCTCCCAGGAAGCCCCAAAGGTGCAGCCGAATCCCTGGACGCCATCGCCCACCTCCTCCCTCATGCTGTCCACATCCTCCACGGCGCCCGCCACGACTAATCAATGGTTTTTGTAAGGGCTCAGTGTGCTGCAGCATGCTGCGCCCCAGCTTGGCAAGGTCGATCCGGTTTCTCGGTCTGTCTTTAGCCTTTGGTGGGGATCCTAGCCCATCGTTGAATCACTCAGGGGGTATCTAAAACTCTGTAGAAGGTCGAACCGCGTTGACGGCGGCAACCACGCGGTCTACGTGCCGGCGCAAGGCTGGCCGTTGTGCGTTGCCGAGCACAACAATCGCGGGTCCAGGAAGCGCCAAAATCTGGTGATATCGATATTTTTATCGGGCGTAACGAAAACCTCGAATCCCGCTTCCTCAGCGGCCTTCAGCAACTCGCCATTTTTGAGGGTGCCCCAACGCCTCTGTGCGGCGGTTTCGACTTCGTGTTCTAGAAGAAAGGGGCGGAGTTTTACTGGAGTTCCTTGATTAAAGAGAACCAGCATGAGCGCAGGGAAGCGGACGAAGGGTGTCTCGTCCAGAGTGCGCGTGGTAAATTCAATCACCGCCTTAATCTGTTCACGGTCTAGTCCGCCGAACCATTCCATAATGTCGTCGATGTTTGCGCCAGCTCCCAGATTTTCAAAAATTGCGGAGACCGGCATACGGGTCCCGCGCAGCACCCACGCACCGTTCACTTTCCCCGGAACGCTTTCGACCGCGGGGCATGGTGACCGATCAAGTGACATATGCGTGTCCTATGGCGTAGTTCAGCGCAACAGTCGGCCCGGTAGCCTCAGTTTTCCTGTGATGCGGAGTGCAACGTCATCTTGTAATGCAGCCGTACAATCGTCATCCCCAAAAACGAAATCTTATGGTCCGTCCGCAGCACGCCTTCCTGGTCCTCATACACGTGGAACAATTCATGCAGCGTCTTGAAATTCCGCACCCGCAAATGCTTCTTGCCGGACGCGATCACGCGATAAAATCCCGACCTCCCGAACCCCGACCCTGAAGAATCAAGCCCAAACGATCCATCCGGATGATTCAGCGGCACCAGATACACGTTGGCGCTCCCGCGATCCGGAAACGTAACCTTCACTACTGGATTGTCTTCGCCAGGAATTCTCGCTACCGAATAGATCCCGGCAAACATCACCATTCCCGAGGACTTCAGCTTGCGCAGCCAGCCCGTGTAGACCAGCCTGCCGGTATTCTTCTCCCGCAGCTGAATCACCTGGCTACTCATCCCGCGCGCCATCTCGAGCGGCGAAATCGGAAAATTCAGCTGATCCATTCGCTGGCTGATGAACTCAACAAGCAGCCACAGAAAAAACTGCCCGATCAACGCGACTTCACTCCATGCCTCCAGTTGGTATTGCGAAGCGTGTTCGTAGAAGTGCCGCACCCGCGGGTGCACCGCGTTCGGATCAAATTTCGGTCCCCGGAGCGTCTCGAAATCACCGATCAATCCCGCATCCGGAACGACGTGGATTTTCAGATTTTCCTCGAGCGCGATTTGTTCATAAATCCCCGCCCCGATCAATACCGAATCGCCGAGCGGCGTATCGAGCCATGGTGCCTCGGCGCGGCTCACGCGGCATCCCAGAACGATTACCATCCACTCGATGATGACTTCTAGCATCCGCCCGATCGCTGCACGGATTGCTCCGGGAAATCCCTTGCCACGTTCGCGCACCGCCGATTGCAAGTTTGGCGCGTCCGCAGCGGGAGGATTACGGGTCTCGGCCAGAGGGGGCACGAACCTCATCTTAAGGTCCCCGCCAAGACCCGGCGCACAAGAAAAAATGCGCGGTTGACGCAAGAGATAGGGTAATCAAGAATGTTTAGTCTATGCCGCACAAACTAAGCGACAAGAAATCTAGCGCTTCGGACTCCGCCTCGCTGCACCGCAAAAAACTCGCCGTTCTCGGCACCGGTAAACTCGGCGGAATACTGTTGCGCGCCTATCTGCACCAGGGCTTATTCGACCCCAAAAATGTTTCCGCGACAGTGAAGCACCCGGAAAGAGCTGCCGCGCTCGCAAAAGAGCTAGGCATTCACGCGGCAACCGAGAACCGTAAAGCGGTTCACGGCGCAGACATCGTGCTGCTCGGAGTGAAACCGCAAGTCGTCGGCGAAGTCCTGAAAGAGATCGCTCCCGAACTTAGCGCTGACACGCTGGTCATCTCCGTCGCTGCCAGCGTTCCCACCGTGTACATCGAGCAACACGTAGGCGCCAAAGTCCCGGTCGTCCGCGCCATGCCCAATACGCCGGCCACCGTAGGCTGCGGCATGACCGGCATCTGCCGCGGTGCTCACGCCACGCGCGAACATCTCGACACGGCGCAGGCCATGTTCGACGCGGTGGGGCGTACGGTGGTGGTCGACGAAAAAAATATGGACGCCGTAACCGGCTTGTCCGCCAGCGGCCCCGCCTTTGTCTACATCATTCTCGAATCGCTGGCAGAAGCCGGAGTAAAAGTCGGCCTACCCCGCGACATATCCACATTGCTCGCCGCCCAAACCATGAAGGGCGCCGCCAGCGTAGTCCTGGAAACCGGTGAACACCCCGCCCAGCTAAAGGACGCCGTCACCACCCCCGCAGGATGCACAATCGACGGCATCCTGGAGCTGGAAGAAGGCAAGCTGAGGGTGACGCTGATCAAAGCAGTCGTCAAAGCCACCCAGCGCGCTTCAGAGCTCCTCTTTGAGAAGTGAGCATCTTCCCTGAGGGCCGCTGGCTTCGGTCCCCTTGTGCTTGTGTAGGTGCCGGGCTTCAGCCCGGCCGGCGCTCTTCTTCTCTGCGCCCCTCCGGCAACTCCGCGTCTCTGCGTTACGTTCCGCCTTCCCCTCAGAAGTTACTTTACAGTACGATAACTAATACTTATATAGTGCCCGCCTAGAAATCTGGCAACCTAAGAAAGTACAAAACTGCGTCCAAAGCACTACCAAGTTCCAGAACAAGCCAGCCCATTCCGCCTTCGCACACCGTGATCGCATACGCACTTGCTTGGGAGCGCTCGATCTCCCGATCGGCTCTTTTGGCTTTAACGTCGCTGGACAAAATAGAGGTAAAGAGAAGGCAGCTTCCTTCTACCGTCGCAAACACTTCCACAAGTTTTCGTTCTAACGGCCCTTATTCTCCGTAGAATGAACACTTACAAAAACCCCCAGGGGGTACCCAGGGTACCCACCCTGATGGGTCTGGTTCGTGGGCGGTCTCAGACGTGGACAATCGGCTCCGCCGACGCGGCTTCTGCGCCATGGATAGAAACGGTAGTGGCGTGTTCCTTGCGCCCGTGCCAGTACACAGCCAGCGCGAACACCGTGGCAAGAAGTTCAAATGCGCAAACGCCGCGCCACTGCGCAACCCGCCAGCTCGAGGCACCCAGGACCGATCCCAACGCTCCTCCGATGAAGTACGAGACCATGTACACGGTATTGAGCCGGCTTTTGGCTTCAGGATCGATCGAGTAGATGCGCGTCTGGTTGGACACATGGCCGGATTGCACGCCCAAGTCCATGGCGATCACGCCGACGACTAATCCCGCAAACGTTTTGCCGAGCAGCCCAAGCCAAAGAAAAGAACCCAACACGATGAGCAATGCCGCGCCTAAGGTGGTACGCGGCCCGTGGCGGTCCGCCAGACGCCCCACCAACGGCGCCCCCAGCGCGCCCACCGCACCAACCAAACCAAAGAGCCCAGCCACATCCGCGCCGTAATGATACGGAGGCGTTTGCAGCAGAAAGACTAGCGTCGTCCAGAACGCGCTGAACCCCGCGAAGAGCAACGCACCCAAAAGCGCCGATTCGCGCAATCCACTATATTGCCGGACCAACCCCGCTACCGAGAGCAAGAGCGCCAGATAGCGCAGGGAAATCTGCGGTTCGCTACGCGGGAGAAAAAAACGCGAACAGGCTGCTAAACCTAGCATCGTGGCAGCTGCCAGGAAATAGACCACACGCCAGCCAAAATGTGCGCCGATCAGACCGCTGGCGGTCCGCCCAAGCAAGATGCCGAGCAGCATTCCACTGAGCACGATGCCCAGCACGCGTCCGCGTTGCCGCGCCGGCGCGAGATGCGCGGCGAACGGAACGATGGTATGCACGATGGAACCGGTGGCGCCCACGGCGAGGCTGGCGCAAGTCAGCCAAAGCGCATTTGGCGCGACAGCGAAAAACAGCAGCGACGCGGCCGCCCCGAGCAATAGGGTAATAATCAGCGCCCGGCGCTCGCGCGTGTCTCCGAGCGGAACAAAGAGCAGCATGCCCAGCGCGGTGCCGATCTGGCTGGTCATGGCCAGAGCCCCAGCTTGCGTGACGGACAAATTAAATGCGCGCGCAATCTCCGCGAGCAACGGCTGCGCGTAGTAGATATTGGCGACAACCAAGCCCGTGCTGATCGCCATGAACCACACCGTGCGCGCGGGAATCGGCGGCAAAGCGTCGGCCGCGACCGCGGCATTGCTCGGCGCGGTTGGCGAGGCTGACGAAGGAGCCTGGCTCGCGAGAGCTACGCCCTCGTCTGTGTTTGCAGCGGACATTTTTCATTCGATGCTTACTAATCCCTTTTAATTACAAATTTGCCCGAAGCCCTTGGGACAAGTGATCCCGCCAAGCTGGGGCACGACATGTTGCGCCTCGCAAAGGCCGTTCCCATGAAGACGGATCGCTGGTCTGTTGTGGCGACTGAGGAACCTGTATTCTGGTGCGTGAGGCCAACTACTGCATGTCTTCTGACGATCCGTCGAGCGTGAACCAAACAGCGTCAGCGGCCAAAGCGCGGCAAGCGACCAATCAAGCTGCCTTGGCGCTCGAGCTGCCATTTGTCGTGGTGGGCGCCATCGCGCTTGGAGCGGTGCTCGGATACTTTCTAGATCACTGGCTGCATACCAAGCCGATTCTGACGTTTGTGTTTGGCGGCTTGGGGTTCATCGGCGGAATCCGCGAGCTTATCCGCCGCGTCGGCTCCGGAACCTGAGAAGCATTCCTCGGGCGCAATACTTGAGATAGACAACGGAGAGCGATCCTCGAGATGGAAACCTGAGTTGGCGATGGCGCAAACCGATCTTCAACCGACGCCGGACATCGCGCGCGGCTTGGCTACCGAACGCCTGATCGCCTGGCTGACGCCCGTGATTGGCGCGCTAGCCGCTCTGGCGGTGCTGCTGCTGGCGCACCGCGCCGACTGGGCGGTCGGGCTGGCGTTCGGTGCCGGCTTGGCGTGGCTAAATTTCCGCTGGTTGCGCCATGGGCTGGATACGCTCGTGGCGGAGTCGCAGGCGCAAGCGGGCGCCGAAAAGCCGCGCGTTTCTCCGGTCACCTATCTCCTTGCGTTACTGCGCTATAGCTTGATAGCTCTAATTGTGTATGCTATTTTTATTTATCTGCACCTCCCTCTTGGCAGCTTGATTGCGGGGTTGTGTGCGCTGGGAGCCGCGGCAATCGCGGCAAGTCTGTACGAAGTTCTGCGTCCAGCGAATTGACGGTGGGCGCTCCGGGTGGGAGTTACTCGATCGATGGAACATCACGTAAGCTGGTTTACCGAAATATTCAATCGCTATTTTGGCGGCTTGGCGCTGTCGCTGCTGGCGGCGCTGCATATTCAGCCCCGCGATCCCGCGATGCCCATTCCGCAGCACGTGGTGATGGCCATTCTGGTAGTTTTGTTTTGCACGCTATTGGCGGTGATTCTGCGCGCGCAGCTTTCCGTTGAGAAGCCCGGATCATTGCAGCAGATTGCCGAAGGGCTGATCACCAATCCGCTGGGATTCGGCATCCGTGATTTGCTGGAAGAAAACGCCGGCCACGATGGTGCGAAGTATGTGCCGTGGGTGGGCTCAACGGCGATCTTTATTCTGGTAGGCAATCTCTTCGGAGCGTTTCCGTTTTTTACCGCGCCGACCGGCGTAGTGGCCGTGCCGCTCTCTTGCGCGATTCTGACCTTTCTCTATTTCAATTATCAGGGCGCGCGGCATCACGGCGTGTTGGGCTATCTGAAGACGTTTGCCGGTTCGCCAAAGACTCTGGGAGATTGGGCGCTGGCACTGCTGCTTTTCCCGGTGGAAATCATCAGTACCTGCGCGCGGCTCATGTCCCTGACGGTTCGTCTCTGGGCCAACATGTTCGCCAGCGACCTGATCTATGTGATTTTTCTGGGTATCTTGAGTGGTGCTGCGGCGTTTGGATGGTCGAAGTCGCCGGTGGCGGGCGTGATTGTGGGCATTTTTCCGGCGCTGTTTCCCCTCGCGTTGATCGCGTTGCACATTTTCGTTTCCGTGGTGCAGGCCTACGTGTTCACGGTGTTGCCGGCGGTCTACATTGGAATGGCCACGGCGGACGAGCACTGATCGCCCGCGGCAAGCCGGCAATCCAGGTCTAAGACTCGCGAAATTTCGCTCCATGAAAAGTTTGCCGGACGCGGTTGGCCGGCAATGTGCCGCTCCAGCGTGAGCCCGGCTGCACGGTGTCCGGGAACCACCTCCTGGCGGCAATTTATAAGGAGGAAGTGATGAAGAAGTTGCTGGTGGTACTGACGTCCCTCGTGGGCGTTCTGATGGTGGCGCCCGCGGCGTTTGCACAGGGCGGAGATGCGGCGGCAGGCGGTGGCGGCAAAGGCCTAACGGCTTTGGCCGTAGCGATCGGCATGGGCGCGGCAGCGTTTGGCTGCGGCCTCGGACAGGGCCGCATCGCGTCGGCAGCTTGCGAAGGGATGGCACGCAATCCCGGAGCGGCCGGACCGATTCGCGCAGCGATGATTCTGGGACTGGTGTTCGTCGAGACGCTGGTGCTGTTCACGCTGGCGATGATGTACTTAAAGTCGTAGATTTTCTCGTTTGGAAATTTGTCCGGGTCCGGGAGCATTCGCTTCCGGGCCTTTTTGTGTACGCCGCGCATGTTCGACAGCTTGCGGGTGAGAGTCCCGTCCCAACCTGATGGAGGTGAAGGGTAGCGAAGCGCAAGGGCGTCACCGCGAGGTGGGGTCTGAAGGAAGCGTGGAGCAA
>JBEKVU010000016.1:0-19017 GCA_049513775.1 Candidatus Acidiferrum sp. | reverse complement strand
CGCTGCCGGTGAAGACCGGGGCACTAAAGGATCGCTCCCTCGGAGAGAAAGAGCGGCTCTACCGGCAGGAAAAGATGCGCATTGCGGCGGCGGCGGTGCAGATGATCCGGCAGGGGCAGGTGATCATCCTCGATTCCGGCACCACCACCACGGCGATTGCCAGGGCTTGTCGGAAATTTGAGAGTTTGACGATCATCACCAACGCCACAAACATCGCAACGGAACTTGCCGATACGGCGGTGCAGGTGATTCTGACCGGCGGAGTGTTGAGGGCGAATTCGTTTTCCCTGGTGGGGCCATTGGCCGAGGAGTCGCTGCAGAAGCTGAGCGCGGACCTTTTGTTCCTCGGCGTCGATGGGTTTGATGTGCGCTACGGGTTGACGACACCGAATTTGCTCGAAGCGCGAGTGAATCGGGCCATGGCCGAGGCGGCTCGACGAACCGTGCTGGTGTGCGATTCGAGCAAGTTTGGGCGGCGCAGCTTGTCGCTCATACTTCCCACCGCCAAGATTCACGAAATTATCACCGACAAGAACGTTCCAAAGAGCGACTTAAAGGTGCTGCGAGAAGCCGGTGTGGAAGTCAAGCTGGTATAGCAGCCCGCCCGCAGTGTTTGACAAGGCGCGAAGGCAAAAGAGCGAAAGGAAGCAAATGTCTCACACGTGGAATGAAATACGGTCGCAGGGTGAAGTCTGGAAAAGCGTGCTGAGCGAACTGCAGCAGAGCGCGGTGGTGCGAGAGATCCTGGAAACCAGCGCGCCTCGCACGAAGTGGATTTTTGTGGGCTGCGGCACGAGTTATTACCTGGCGGAAGCGGCGGCCACGAGCTGGACCATGCTTACCGGGCTGCCCGCGCGGGCGCTGCCTTCTTCGGAGGTGCTGCTGTTTCCGCACTTGCTGCGGGCCGAGAGAACGGGAGTGCAGGCCGTAGCCATTTCGCGTTCCGGCAAGACCTCTGAAACGCTGAGAGCGACGGTTATCCTGCAGCGCGAATTGCAGATCCCCACCTTCGGTATCACCTGCGAGGCGGGTTCGGAGCTGGCGGCGATCTGCGCTCAGACAATTGCGCTCCGCGCTTGCGACGAAAAAAGCACCGTCATGACCCAGTCGTTCACCAGCATGCTGCTCAGTCTGCAATTCCTTGCGGCGCGGCGCGCGGGCAAAGAGCAATTCATAGAAGAGTTAAGCGACATGGCCGGACGATTTTCGCCGAGAATCGCCGGAATAGCGGAGAAGATCGAAACCTTTGTGATGAAACATGACTTTGAAGATTTCGTTTTTCTTGGGCAAGGTGCGTTTCATGGAATTGCCCGAGAGGCGGCGCTCAAGGTGATGGAGATGTCCTGCTCGTACAGCCAATTTTTCCACACGCTCGAATTCCGGCACGGGCCCAAAGCCATCGTCAGCCCGGCGACGTGCCTCATGTTTTTTCTAAGCGACAGCGGGTTGCCGGCGGAAACCGAAGTTTTGGCCGAGATGAAGGAGCTCGGCGGCACGACAATCGCGGTCTGCAATCGAGCCAGCGCGGCGATACACGCATCTGCGGACCTTACGCTGGAGATGAACGGCGCCTCGGAGTTGGCATGGCTGTCGCCGTGTGTGGTGCCCGGGCAACTCTTGGGTCTTTTCACGGGAATCAAAAAAGGCCTCAACCCTGACCAGCCGAAGAATTTGACGCGGGTGGTCGTTCTGGATTGAGAAATACAGGAGAAAATTCTTGCCAAATCTAGACGTCAGCGTGATCGGCGAGTTGAACCTCGATCTGATCCTGTACGGCTTACCGGAGCAGTTGGTGCTGGAACGCGAGCATCTGGCCAAGGAATTGAGCATCACGCTCGGTAGCTCGTCGGCAATTTTTGCGCATAACCTGGCGTTGCTGGGGAACAAGGTGGGATTCAGCTCCTGTATCGGGAGCGACCCGTTCGGAGAAATCTGCCTGAAGCGGCTGGGCGAGGGGGGCGTGGATCTTTCTCGCGTGCGGCGCTTGCCGGGTAAGACCACCGGCTTGACGGTTATTTTGCCTCAGCGAAAGCAGCGATTCATCCTAACCTATCCCGGCACGATGTACGACCTGACCGAGCGAGAGTTGGAGTTGAGCTATCTCTTCAGCGCGAAACACCTGCACGTCTCTTCTTATTTTCTGCAGAAGGGCATACGCGCACATCTAATCGAAATCTTTCGCAAAGCCAAGGAAGCGGGGCTCAGCACGTCGCTCGATACCAACGACGATCCGGAGGATCGTTGGTCCGGAGATATTCAGCTGTTGTTCAAATATGTGGACATCCTGCTGCCGAACGAACGGGAAGCGTGCAAGCTGGCGCAAACCAACGATCTGGAACGCGCGGCGCAACTGTTGTCGCAGAAAGTGCCGATTCTGGTGATCAAGCGCGGTTCGCAGGGCGCGATGGCGCTGGCCAACAAGGAAAAATTCTCAGGATTTCCTCCCGTCGTTGACATGGCCGATCCAGTTGGAGCCGGAGATAGCTTCGACGCAGGCTTCGTTCACCAATACATTCGTGGAGCGAAGGTCGAGGAGTGCTTGAAGTTTGCGAACCTGGTTGGGGCGCTGTCGGTGACGCGAGCCGGGGGCACCGAAGCGTTTCGCGACGCCCAACACCGCGATGGATTTATCCGCAAACATGCGGCGAGCGGCCCGTCGTCGGTGCGTCCAAGCCTTGGCGGCACGCGCTAATTCAATGGCGTCGCTTCCAGCAGCAGGTTGTCCGAGAAGCCGACTTTCAACTTGGCCGTCGGGCCGGTGACGGAACCCAGGTCCCGGTGATGGACATAGTCTTCGACGTGATACGTCTTAGCAGCCGCTAGGCCACGCAGCTCAACCTCGCCGCTCCAAGTTTTCGACGCTGCAGGTGACGGCGCGTAGAACGCGTAGTAAAAGCGCCCGTCTTTTGCGATAGCGTAGGCCTCCGGGACGTCGAAACCATACACATACAAGTCCAGGAAGTCGCCCTTTGAAAGCATTTTTTCGTTGTACAGATGGATCCACTCTTTCCAGATCGCGTCCTTTTCTGGAGTCAAATTGACGTTCTTGAATTTTGGGCCGTAATCCGGCCAGGTGAATTTCGTGCCCAGCACTCCGCCGGTGCCTAGTGTGGAGGCGAAATCGGTTCCCAAATCCTGCTCGTTGGTGGAAACGTTGGTAATGCGCGTCAGCTCCACGTGGTCGCCATAAACAGCGGCGCGCGGGCCAAGCAAGGCCTTGTACATCTTGACGCGGCGGCGGACTTGTATGGAGCCGACGGGGTCAGCCGTTACCGCCTGATCCATATAACGCAGCCAGGCGAGGCTCGGCGGTGTGCCGCACGGGCAACTCTGCGTGACGCTATCTGGTTTCAGCGCGCGCGTGGTTTCGAAAATAGTTTTGTAGACTTCACCCATGGCGTAGACCGAATCGTTGGGGGATTTGTGATGATGCGCAGGGTTGTAGCACAGCGGCGTGGTGTAGATGTTGTCGAGCTTGTGGCCGTCAAAACCCCAATCGCGCACGAAACGCTCGGTGAGTTGTTTGTAGTAAGACTGGACTGCCGGCAGCGCGGGGCAAAGTACGGCCAGATTGCGCGCCATGCGCGCGGGTTTTCCGTCCTTGTCGAGGATCAGCCAGTCGGGATGATCTTTCACCACTTGCGATACTTCGAATTTTCGTCCGCCATAACCATTGTGGCCATCTTCAACCGCTAAGGGCAGCCACCAGAGTTGCACCTTGAAGCCTTGCTCGTGAAATTTGCTCACCATGTCCTGCATGGCGTTCCCGGGAAACGCCGCCTGGCGCGGCTGCCAGTCGCCATAGTTGTTGAACCAGCCGTCGTCGAGCGTGGCCCAGTGGATGCCGAGCTCCTTCAACTTGGGGATCGTGTCGAGCATCTGCTTCGGCGTCACGGCAAATTCGTAGCCCCAACCACACCAGCTCACCGCGTAATTTTCGTCGTTGTTTGCGGGCTTCGCGAGACCTTCTTTTTCCACGAAATTCGACCACGTGCTGAGCGGTTGGTAAAAGTCGCCGGAATACACCGCGAGGAACGTGCGTGGCGTCGAGAACGACTCGTTCGGCTTCAGAACGGTATTGGCGGGGACGCGCATTGCGGCGGCGACCTTGCCATGTTCTTTCGTCTGCACCGGGAGAGAAATGACCAGCGGCAGTGTCTCGACGTGACCGATGGCTTCACCGACACTTTGCGACCAGAACGCGACCACCGGGATGCCGCCACCCACATGGCCCAGATCGTCTTTCACCGGGACAGGAGCGCCGAATGGATTTTCTTCCGAGTATTTGGCCGGCACCGGGAAAATTTCATCCTTCCCCCACTTCAGGCTGGCGCCGTCGAAGCTCCAGAGTGGTTGCGCGGCAGGAGAGTTCGGCGGCGATTTAAAGGTGTGGCGTTGCAGGGTCACGCTATCTAAAGCGATGTCCTTATCACTGGTGTTGCGGAGGGTCGCAGAGAGCAGGGCGAGCTGCGGGAACGCGTCGTAGACTTCGAGGGCAAGGGTCTCTTCTAAACCCGCTCCGGGAATTTGGCCCGTGATTACAATCTGCTTGCCGAGTGTGCCGAGTTTGCCCGAAGGCTCCCCGACCTTCGCGTGTGCGAGATCCAGCTGCAGTCCGGGGAAGTCCTTCTTGGCGATCGAAATGGTTTGACCGGCCTCGGCGGCGTCGGCGTCCAGTGACAAGGACGCGCCGGCCCTCTCGAGGAAGCCCTGTAGCGAGCCTGAGGGGCTTAGGACGAACTTGGTCGATGGCGTGTGTATGGTTATTGCGTCCGTGCCGGTGCTCACGACGATCGCGGACTGCGCGACGGCCGCCGGAGCTACGGGCTTGGACTCCTGCTGTTTCTGGCAGCCGGTGGCCGTCAGGCAGGCTGCGGTAAACAGCACCACGCAGAGTTTCATCGGCGACCCGAGTGATAGAAGACGGTTGGACATATCAGTGCAATCCTTTGAACTGCGCGAAGAGTTTCTCTGCGTTCTGGTGATAGACCTTTTCGAGAATGGAATCGGGCAGCCCCATCCCGTAAATTTCCCAGCGGCCTTGTCCGGGATATCCCCAATAAGGGAAATATTCGTCCGTGGTTTCGAGCCAGCGGAAATAGTTTGCGTACATGGCTTCTTCGGGCTCGGCGTCGGTGCCGAACATGATGCGATCCTGATAGTCGCGGAAAAATTTCTCAGAGCGGCGCGGCTGGCGGCCGAGCTCGGCTTCACGGGCGCCGAACTCCACCATCATATTGGGATATTTGTCGAGCCACGCCGAGACGGCGTCAAGATTTTCCGGCCAGTTGGCGACATGCAGCGCTATGAAGGTCGTGCGCGGATGCTTTTCGATGGCGTGGTTGCGTTCGGCGAGCAGCGTTTCTTTGCTGGGGAACTTTGGATCGCCGAAGCCCCAGGTGGGATTTTCGATTAGTTCCTCGTAGCGCTCATTGTGCGCATCGATGGGCGCCCAGAACGCCTCCGGGTCGCTGGTGTGGATGGCCACGGGGATGCCCAGGCGACCGCATTCCTCCCAAACGGGATCGAGCCGCGGATCATCGATGGGAACAAATTCTCCCGACTTGTCGCGCACGCCGAGGCCGAGATCCTTCAACACTTTCAATCCGCGGGCCCCGCGGCGAACGGCATCGTCCAGTTGCGCCACCATCTCGGCGCTGAAATTGGCGTCGTCAATCTTGCTGTAGTCCATTTGCGCGAAGACGATAAACCTGCCGGGATACGGCTTGACCATCTTGTCGAGTACGCCTTGTAGTTTGTCGCCCCACATCCCCGTCAGGATCACGATGGTTTGCACGTTGGCGTGATCCATCCGGCGGACGACTTCGGCGGGCGGAATGTCTTCGCCGTGGACGCCGCCGGCGTCATTCACGTGGTTGTGCATATCGATCACCGGGAATTTTGCGCGCGGCACTTCGTGCTTTGCCACATGCAGCATGGGTTGCGGATCGAAGTCCTTGAGGAGTAGCGTCTTTTTCTTGGCGGCGTCGGGATCCGCCTTGTACTGAATATCCTGGGAGACCGCGGGGTGGGGAAGGGCGGCGAGGTAGAGAACGCTCAACAGCCCGATCGTCAGCCTAAGCCAGCGCCGCGTCATGTTGCGCCCTCCCGAAGAGTCCATGACCGCCATCGTCCGCGCCTAGAAATAAAACTTCAAGGCGAATTGAACCTGCCGTGGCGTGCGCGTGTAGCCCGGGAATCCGAACGAGGAAGACCCCAACTCTGTAGCGGTATTTTCCACGATGGTTTCCGGATTGGTGAATTCCGGATTGGCGTGATTGAAGGCGTTGAAAAACTCCGCGCGAAACTCAAAGCGCATCTGTTCGCGGACGGGGAACGTCTTGAAGAGCGAGATATCCCAGTTCTGATATCCAGGCCCTTCAATGATGTTGCGTCCCGCGTCGCCGAAGGTGCCGACCACGGTGGCCGACACAAAAGCGCAGGTATTGAACAGCGTGCCGGCTACGCAAGGCTTGCCGTTCGGATTGGCGACCACATTCGGACGTATGCAGTTTTCGACGGTGCCGCCGCAATCGGAGGTCGAAACGTTGGCGGAAATATCGGTCGGTGTATACCAGTTGCCGGTGGAGGCGGTCACAATCGTCGCCACCTGCCAGTTGCCGATGATCTGATTTTCCCAGCCCGAGGCGCTCCGTCCAATCCACTTATCTCTGCCGAACGGCAACTCGTAGATGGAACTGAAAATGAAGCGATGACGCACGTCAAAGTCAGAGTTTGAATACTCGAGAAGGGGATCGGTCTGCAGACGGAAATCGCCCTGATTGGCCGAGCCCAAACTGGCGCTTGAAGCGTCGTCCAGCGAATGCGCGTAGGTGTAGGATGCCTCGAATTGCAGCCCATGCGAGAACTGCCTCTCCAGTCGGACCTGCAGGGAATTGTAATTCGAGATTCCGTTCGATCGGAACGTCGAGATCGCCGAGTCCACGGCTGGAAATGGTCGGCGCGGCGCCGTCGGACAGTCGAGGGGGGTCGTGCCGGTCGCCGGATCGTTGCACAAAGCCGCGAATTGCGGTTCCGTAGCGGGCACGGCCTGATTGCCATTGTAAAAGGTGAAGAGCTTTTCGCCTTTCGAACCGCCATAGGAAATGTCCAAAATCGTATTCGGCGCCACCTCATACTGGAAGCCCAGGTGATATTGCTGCGTATAAGGTGTGCGCAGATGTGGGTCAATCGAATACAGAATCGGGGTATTCGGATCGGTCAGAGCGTTAGCTGGGAAGCCCGCCGAGAGTTGGCTCAATCCTGGGATCGAGCAGTCCACCACAGAAGGATTCGCAATTCCCTGGCCGCACGGCGGCGTGAACGATTCGGTTACGAAAAATGGCGGGTTGAAGCCCGGGCTGGGGTTCGAGAACGGACCATTTTCCTGTCCCCCGTAAAAAACGCCGTATCCGGCGCGCATCACCAGCTTGTCGGTGATTTTGTAAGCAAGTCCTACGCGCGGGGCAAAGTTGTTGAGGTCCGGGCTGATTAAGCCAGGCGTTCCCGTGGCGCTGATGGGCAGATAGCTGGCAATCGTCGGCGTTAGTTGAGCGGTGATGCCCTTCGGGACGATCAGGGTGTCCGTGGCGAAATCAAACGTGCCTTGCTCGTCGTGCGCCTCATGTACGGTACCGAAAATTTCATACCGCAGACCCAGGTTTAGGGTGAGACGTTTAGAAACCTTCCAATCGTCCTGAATGTACTCGGCATAAATGTGCCGACGATAGTCGATATCGTGCAGGTTCACGATGGAGCCGCCGTCTGGAATGCCCAGCAGGAAAGTGGCGAAACCGTAGCCGGCGCCGTCAGAGGCGATCGCACCAGGATTCGAGGTGAACTCCGTGCCAAAATTCTCCGCGCCGCGAGACTGCGCGGGCTGGAAAATCGTGAACTGTTCGATGCGAACCTCGGCTCCGATTTTCAAAGCATGTGCGCCGATAACTTTATTGAAATTATCCGTGAAAACGAAACTGTTCTGTTTTTCGATCGAGGGCAAATAACCCGAACTGCCGATCTCGATTGAGGATCCATCGCCAAAGGTAATCGTCGGCAGTCCGCCGTTGCCTGGGGAGAAGGGCACGCCGGGAAAGTCCAGCTGTTGCGAGACGTTGGTGTCGGCGTTTTGCTGGAAGCGATGAGAGTTGATGCGGTTGTATCCAAACCGAAATTCGTTCAGCGTGGTCGGACTGAACGTGTGATTTTCGCTGATGGCCAGGCTGCGATAGGAGCTTTCTTCATTCCCGCTAAAGAATCCGCCGCCATCCAGAGCGTTCCCGAAAGGCGCGGGAATCGACCGAGGCTGATCTTCGTAGCTGAAACGATAGAATGAGGTATCCGCGTCGCTGAATTTGTGGTCCACACGCACGTCAAAATTGTTGCGCGTTGTTTGTTCTAGCGGCACGGCCACATAGTTATAGCCGTTTTGGTTGGCATTCGGCGCCGGATATAGCGCCGCGAGCCGCGCGGCCAGCGGATCGATCGGCGTATTCCCGCCAAACACATTGAGTTGTCCGCCCGCGCCCGTGATCGGCACTCCGCAAAACCCGTTGGGATTCAGGTTAGACGCCTGCGTCAGCTTCGCGTTGAAAAGTTCGCCCACGAACGTCGGGTTTCCGCTGCAATCGCGCGCCACCTGCCCGGTGGGGTTCCCGTTCGCGTCCGCCGCCATCGCCGTTTGGTTCGTCAGCAACTCGGAGAAATTGCCGTTGATCATGTTCTGGTCAGGAATTGTGCCGTTCAGAATGATCCCTTGATGGATACGCAACCCCTCGTAATCCATGAAGAAAAAAGTGCGGTCTTTCTTGATCGGGCCGCCAAACGTTGCGCCAAACTGGTTCTGCTTATAGGCTTCGCGCCCGAAACCTTGCGCTTTCAGCGTGGAGTTCGCTGCGTCGAAATCATCGTTCCGCAAAAACTCATACACGTCGCCGTAAAACCTGTTCTTGCCGGATTTAATCACCGCGTTCAGAATTGCCCCGTTGCCGCGCCCAAACTCCGCGCTGTAGGCATTTGTCTGCACCTTGAACTCTTCGATGGCATCGACCGAAGGCTGAATCACATACGACTGTTCGTTGAGCACATCACCCAAGTTTGCGTTGTTATCCACGCCGTCCAGCAGAAAGTTATTCTGCAGCGCGCGCGCCCCGTTCGAGCTGAATCCGTAGCTGCCCGAAGTACGCGAGCCTGGCTCGCTCGGCGCCACGCCGGCGCCAAGTAGTGCGAGTTGCGCGTAGTTCCGGCCGTTCAGGGGCAGTGTCTCGATGCGCTTTTGATCCACCACTTGCCCGAGATCCGAAGTCTCCGTTTCGAGTTGCACGCTCTGCGCCTTCACCTCCACGGTCTCCGATACCGCCCCAGGCTGCAGCGTGACATCCACTGCCAAGCGGTCCTGCACGTTCAGTGCGACGGGACCGGCCTCGGCTGTCTTAAAGCCGGGCTTTGAGATCGAAATTTTATATTTGCCGATATGTAGCGCGGTGAACACGTAGTTGCCCTGCTCATCGCTCGCGGTGGTTTGCTTTTCTCCAAGGTCCACGTTGGTCGCCGTGATCGACGCGCCCTGCACCGAAGCCCCGCTCGGATCCCTAATCACGCCCACGATAGAGCCGGCGTCTTTTTGCGCCAGCGCTCCGGGAGCTCCGCAGATGCTTGCCAGGAGAATTACCGCGAAGATGCCGCCGGTCGGCCGCTCTAGCGCGCGAAAAACTCCCGCCGCTCCTGCCCGTTTCGCGCCCGACATTTTCCGCAAAGACCTACAGATCCGCTGTACCGTTTGCATGTCGTAGCCACCCCGATGTGATTTTTTCCCCGTTGTCCGGGGGCACCCCGTCGTTCATCGCGGAGAGTGTACACACAAACGAAAGAAAAAGAAATAAAAAATAGGTAATCGAAATAGCCTTCTTCGGTAGACCGCCGGCGCGCGCCCGCGCCGTAACACCGCAGCCGCGAGTCTGGCCCTAGTATTAGTCTCATGCGACAGGCCCACGATTTCTTTGGCACGCAGGTAACAAAATGGTCTCTTTAGATAGCGAGGATAGCCCGTCCGGTTATTGCCCGGTCACAGGGCTGAGATATTTGACCGTCCAGAGGGCAACGTGGCCTACATCACTTCGCATGGAAGGCCTGTCCGGACGCGGCTATCCGATCGCCAAGCAGCGCTGTCGGCTGGGCTGGCGCGTGGTACACAGAACGGCCGCCATGTCGTATGACTTCCCAGCGGGCGATGGAAACCATGTGTGCTAGGCTTCTGCCGATTTTACGTGGCGACGAATCCGGAGCCTGGCCCGCGAGAGATCACTGTGGGTCTGTTCTTTCAGACGCTTGTGGCTCCTACGGACGGTCTGAGGGGCGAATTGCGCGTGCCGCGAAAACGGCCCCCCGGGGTCATCGTCCTGGTCTCCGGAAAGAAAACCATCGGACGTTGGCAAGCGGCACGGGGCTGCGCTTGCGCCCCGAGTAACAATAGCCAGTACTCGACACGCCCTCGGAAAGACAATCCGAGGCGATCCTTAGAATCGTCCCGCGCGGTGAACATCAGAACCGGCACGCGCGAACCGCCTTCGCGCAACTGCCGGCACACTTTGAATCCATCGGGTACCGGGATCATCACGTCAGAATGATCACGTCGTAGGTGTTGATCGCCGCCTGATAAAGCGCGTGTTCGCCTGTGGCCAAGATATCGACGACGTAAGCCTGTGCGCGTAAAGCTGTGGCGACAAAACGTGCTATTCCGAGGTCGTCTTCAACCAGCCGCCGCCGGTCAGCTCTATACATCTACGGAGATGACGCCGGCGAACCATTTCATTAGCGCAAGCCCGGACACGTCACGAACACTAAAATCGTGGTGCCCGAAGAGCATGGCTAAACCTATTGCGCTACTGGTTGCTGTAGGACTTTTACTAACCAGGGAATAATAACCATTTTGAAGATTCGCGGGTCCGGCCACACCTTTTTCTGCCGGCCCAAGTGACCGCCCTGCGGATTGATCCACGCTTCTTTTGGCACGTCGCCCTTGCTCATTAATAGATAAATGTCAGCGATCGGCACTTGGGTGTCGAGGACCCCCGCCAGAATCAGCATGGGCGACATGGGCTTCCCGAGCAGCCCCTGTTTCACGAGCGACATTTCCGGAAATATTGCACCCAACTGATCCACGGTTTTGACGTTGTCGAAAATGGCCATCAGCGCGGGAACCTGATCGAAAAGGTACTCTCTGTTCCCCAGCAGCGAGTTTTCTAGAAACTCCTTTTGGAAAAACCCGTCGGTTGGCGGCGATTGCGCACTGCATCCGCGCAGCCTCGCGTGCTCGACGATGGCCATTTTCGTTGCCCAATACGCGCCCCAGCTCACGCCGTGCATCGCCAGGCGATTCTTATCGATTTCTGGGCGGCTTTGCGCATAGTCGAGCACGCGCGAAAGCATGCGGTCGGCGGTCAGTCCTGCCTGCACGGGCGCTTGCCCGGTTCCAGGTCCATCGACAGCCAGAAACCCTATACCGAATTGCAAGATACTCGCGAAACTCTCGGCCAGATCTTCTTTGCGGCTGTCGAGTCCGTTCACCGCGATCACGAGCGGTACCGGGCCGGCGGCATTTTTCGGCAAACGCAAATAGCCGGTAATTTCCTTGCCTTCGAATGGGATGTGCACCACTTCGAGCGGCGGATCATAGGAACGCGCATGCGTCAGGAACGCGTCGATAGCTTTCTCGTACGAGCGCTGCTTACCTGGTGAAGAGGGGATAGGCCAGCGTCCGAAGGAGTACAAATGCCAGGCACGCACAAAATCCGCGTCGGCTTTGACGGGCTCGCCCTTTTCTAGCGCCTGGCCTTCGGCCATATAGCGGTCCGCAACGGACATAAATCCTGCAGCCCACTCATCCCTATCGGCGCTGTGGATCTTCGTGAACGCTTCGCTCACGTCCTTCGGATCCAAGCCAATCAGCGGGTAGATGCCGTTTTCCGCGCGATACAACGCTTCCGTCTTGATTTCATCCAACGTGCGCTCTCGCCGCTCCTGCGCTCTAAGAGGCTGAACCGCGAACGCGGCTAGCGCGATAAGCAGTACAACGGCGGCGTGGCGTGCCTTAAAACAACAACTAATCGACTTGGATTGCTCCATTGCGGGGTCCCCTGTGTTATGCGGTGTAGACTGCCGGCATTGCTCCCCGAGATTGCAATTCAAATTTGAATTCGGATTTACAATGCCCTAGAACGGGCGCTCATCAGAACGTTTTGCGATCGGCACTAGAAAATGAATTTCAGGCCGAGCTGCACGGCGCGGCTTCCGCCGGAGCCAATCACCGGATTGGACGCAGCCACGTCTGGCGTTGCGCAGCTGCAGCCGAATAGGCCCGGCTGCGAAGGATCGTTATGTCCCCATCCATTCTGTCCGCCGAATGGATTGGCAAAGTTCGGGTGGTTAAAGAGGTTGAAGAATTCTGCGCGGAACTGCATGCTCAGGCGCTCCCCGAAACGGAAGCTCTTCAGTGCGGAAAAATCCACGTTGCGGAATCCGAAGTCCCGGAAAGTGTTGCGGCCCTGATTCCCAAATGTTCCGAGCGCCGGAGGCAATAGGAGCGAATTGCCTTCGGCGTAGCACCCGAACATGTTCAAGGCCGTGGTGTTGCCGCCCACGCCGCCGCCATCGAGAGCGGTGGCCTTCGCGGCGCACGCTGAGTTGCTGTTACCAGCGAAATACGGTACTCCTCCCGAAATTGTCGGCTTGAAATCCGAAGCGTTTCCGAAGAAGTTCCACCGGTCCGTAAGCTCGCCGGTTCCGCTGACGTCGGTGCCCGTGTCGATCGTTCCCCATGGCTGCGCCCCGTATACGCTCACAATGGTATTTACCTGCCAGCCCTGTAACAACTGGCCGAAGGTCTTTACTCCGGGAACTGCATACGTTAGGGACAGCGTGAAGCGCTGCCTCTGATCGTAGTCGCTGCTCGCATACTCACGTGTCGGCGCCGCATTGTTCTCAGGCAACCCCGAGCCCTCGCCGAAATCCCAGTTTGCACCCACGTCGTCGAGCGCATGGGAATAGGTATAGCCCAGCAGGAAGGTCAAACCGTAATAATCGCGACCGGTGAGCGTGACTTGCAGTCCGTCGTAGTTCGATTTGTAAATATTCCCCATCTGGTAGATCTGCCCAAGGTAGGGAAACTCGGAGTTAAAAGGTCGGGCATTTTGTTCGGCACCTGGATCGGCGCCCGCTCCGCAAATCCCCGCGTTGTAATTTGACGCAATGCACGCGGCCCATCCCGCACCGACCGTCGGCTGATTAATGTCATGAATACCAACCAGTTTCGAGCCGTGATTGCCCACGTAGGCCGTCTCGAGCGTAATCTTATTGTTGAACGCGTGCTGCAGGTCGAGGTCCCAGGCTTTAACGTAGGGGGTCTTCAGATTCTGCGTGATTCCCAAGATGGTACAGGGATTGCCGGCGCTGCATGCAATCGATCCGCTCGGGAAAATCGTCGTGCCAGCAGGAGCATTCCAATCGAGTTGCGGTGGCGAAAAATTTACCAGGCCGGTCGCGATGTTTCCCGTCCCAGGTGTAACACCGGCCGCGCCGGTTGGAATGGTCGCTAAACCTAGTACGTTGTTCAAAGCCAGGAACGATTCCCAGTTGACCGTTTCGTAGGTAATGCCGGCACCGCCGCGCAGTACCGTCCTGTTGTTGCCAAAGACGTCCCAGGCAAATCCCACACGGGGCGCAAAATTATACGGGTCGATATCATATGGACCGCTGATGCCCTTACCCACTTGCACGAGCCCGACAGTTGGATCGAAATTGGCCAAGCGGTCTTCAGAGTCCTTAATGACGGTGTTTAGTTCGTAGCGCAGGCCAAGGTTGAAGGTTAGGCGGCTGGTAATGCGCCAATCGTCCTGAACAAAAAGTGCCAGACCCTCGTTATGAATATCGCGAGTCGGGTTGCCGATCACCAGACTGCCGTTGGCGGGCGCACCGGCGAAAAAATCCTCAAGCGGACTCGACGTGAGGCCGTTGTCAGTGAAAGCGGTGCCCCCCAGGAACTTGAAACGTCCACGACTTCCGCCATACGCTCCGCCGGAAAAGCTATCTCGGTGCACTTCGCCGCCGAACTTGAAGTTGTTCTTGCCCACGGTGTGAGAAACGTGATCTACAAATTGAAACCGCTCGTCTGGTCCCTGAACTTTGGGCCAATTGAATCCGCCGATGCCGCCTAGCGGAAACCCAAAAAAGCCGAGCACGTCGATGCGCGGCAACCCTCCGTAAAGCGGGTTGGTTACCCCGGTGTCCAGCCCATAGCTTTCCGCCGAAACGTCATGGTCGTTGGTAAATGTCGGCTGGTACAGGCGGTTGTAGCCGAAACGTGCCTCATTGATCCAGTTGGCGCCCGGAGTCGACACCCAGTTCAATCCGGCCACTTGCGCTCGAGTATGAATTTGCGTGAGCCACTTAGTCTGCAACTCTCCTGCGTCCTGCACCGTTCCATTGTTGTTTCCAAAAAAATACAGCCCGCTCAGCGTGTTGTTTGCGTTGATCTGATAGTCTGCTTTGACGACCGCGTTGTCAGAGCTCACGCTGTTGGGCAGATCGTAATTTACCACCGTGCTTCCGTCCGGATTCGTTCCAGGGTTCAGCGGAATCCCTGAGCCGTTGCAAGTGATTGGCGGCCCAAGAGTGCAACCGGCAATTTTCAGACTGGCAGCGCTAACATCGTTGGGTATCTGACCGGCCAGAAACGCCGCGTGCACGTCCGCGATTGCATCGATCGCGCTGTTCGCGCAATCTCCTCCCGCTGCTCCAGTGAAAGCGCAATTGGGACCGCCGTTGGCGGCAGAAGGCGCCGCGAGATCCACGGTCGCCGGCGTCGAAATCTGTTGCACGTTTCCGACGCTATAGCGTTGCCCCTCATAGGCGCCGAAAAAGAACAACTTGTCCTTCTTGATCGGCCCGCCGACCGTGCTTCCGAATTGCTTTAAGTTGCGCGGAGCTTTTTCCGTGCCATCGGTATTGTAAAAGTTGCGCGCATCGAGATCGGTGGTGCGTACAAATCCATACGCCGTGCCGTGCAGGTCATTCGTGCCGGACTTCAATCCCACATTCACGATTGTTCCCGGCTTCCACCCGTATTCGGCCGGCGGATTCTGCACCACGTTAAATTCCTGAATCGCGTCAATGGGCAGGATCGTGGCGGAATCGCCCGCAATGCCTGCGCCGTTGATAATGCTCTGCCCGGAAAAAGGCTCGCTGTTGAAAAGGCCGTCGACAAAGTAGGCATTATCTTCCGCGCGCAGTCCGTTGCTGCTGGTCGTCGAAAAACCGCCGCCCGGGTAACGCACCACTCCCGGACGCAACTGCAGAAGATTTTCATAGTTGCGACCGTTCAATGGCAGGTCGTTGATCTCCTTGTTGCTCAAGGTGCCGCCTAGGGAGGAGGAAGTACTGTCAACGAGTGGAACGTCCTCCGTGACGCTAACCACCAGGGTGGCGTCACCGGTTTTCAGTGTCGCGTCTAGTCGGGCATCTTTGCCGACTTCGATAAGTACACCGTCGGCTTGAAAGCCGTTGAAGCCTTTGGCTTCAAACAAAACCTTGTAGGTGCTCGGTGGGAGATCCGCCGCAACGTACTCACCGTTGTCATCCGTCACCGTACTTCGAATCGTATTGCGCAAAGTGTCGGTAACTGTTACCTTAGCGCCGGCAATGGCGGCGTCGGATTGGTCGTGGACGCTGCCTAAAATTCGTCCCGAAGTGGTCTGAGCGCGCAGAGGAAGCAAGAGCAGACTGAGAGCTAGAGCAAGAAGAGCGCATCGGGCGAACGAATTCCCGCTGCGACACACAAAGCGCAGTACTAGAATTGACGTCATACACCCCCCTGACGATCAAACGACAAGCCCCGCAGCAAATGGTCCGATGGTAGTACCACCATATTTATGAGCCTGTCAAGAAGATAATCTGATCTATTCCAGCAAAATATATGGTATGGTGTTCGGACCATTGCCCCGTATTCCGGGCCTTGGCTCGGTTCCCGAAAACAGCATTTGATCGCGCGACAGAAAATCCTCGCCAGACTGTTTCCATGGCACCGAGTGAGGCAGCGAATTTCTTTCGGAGGCGCGGTTTCTCATGGCCATTGCAACCACCAACCCGGCAACCGGCGAGGTACTGAAAAAATTTGCGGCGCTGTCGGACTCCGAAGTCGACGCCAAGATAAAGATCGCCGCCGCCGCATTCAAAGCGCACCGCTCTAGCAGCTTTGCTGAGCGTTCCGCCAAAATGATCAAGGCCGCGGAAATTCTAGAGGCCGAAAAGGAATCTCTGGCCCGGCTGATGACTCTTGAGATGGGCAAAACCTTTAAGTCTGCCGTCGACGAGGCCGTTAAGTGCGCTTGGGCCTGCCGCTATTTTGCCGAGCACGCCGAGCGTTTTCTTGCCGAAGAAGAGATCGAGACGAGCGCCAGCCGCAGTTCCGTGCGCTACCAACCGCTTGGGATTATCTTGGTGATCATGCCCTGGAACTATCCTTTGTGGCAGGTCTTCCGTTTCATCGCTCCGGGATTGATGGCCGGCAACGTTGGTCTTTTAAAACACGCCTCCAACGTTCCGCAAAGCGCGCTGATCATCGAAGATATTCTGCGCCGCGCAGGATTTGCCGAAGGCGTCTTTCAGACCCTGCTGATCGGCGCTGCACAAGTAGACCGCGTGCTTGCGGATCCGCGCGTCGCCGCTGCCACGCTGACGGGGAGCGAAGAAGCTGGCGTACAAGTCGGTGTTTCCGCGGCCCAGCGTATTAAAAAGGTGGTTCTCGAACTAGGCGGCACCGATCCCTTCATCGTGATGCCGAGCGCCAACCTCGACGATGCCGTAGCCACCGCGGTGAAAGCGCGCGTTGCGAATAACGGCCAATCGTGCATTGCTGCAAAGCGCTTCATCGTCGCCGAGTCTATCGCCGATCAGTTCGAACACGCTTTCGTCAAGAAAATGGAAGGGCTTAAGGTCGGTGATCCCATGGATCCGACGACCGACGTTGGGCCGCTCGCTACAGCCGACGCTGTAAGTACGCTTGACGCCGACGTACAAAAATCCGTCGCGGCCGGCGCCCGCGTCCTCACCGGCGGCAAACCTGGCAATGGCCCGGGCTTTTATTACCTGCCCACGATCTTGGCGGACGTCCCGCTCACTTCGCCTGCCGGCTGCGAAGAACTCTTTGGGCCGGTCGCGTCGCTGTTTCGTGTGCGCGACGTCTCGCAGGCCATTCAGCTCGCCAATGACAGCCGGTTCGGTCTAGGCGCCAGCGCGTGGACCAACGATCTCGCTGAACGTGACCGCTTCATCAATGAACTGGAAGCAGGAATGGTCTTTATCAACCAGATGGTGGCGTCCGATCCCCGCGTCCCCTTCGGTGGAGTGAAGCGCTCGGGCCATGGTCGCGAATTGTCGATCCATGGCATACGAGAGTTCACAAATATAAAAACGGTGTGGGTGAAGTAGGGGGTTGTGGTCGCTGCCGGCTTTTGGTATGGTGGTCCAACCAAATGCCGCGCCGATCGATGCCCCCTGCTTTTTTGATCTCCCCGCAAAGTGGGACGGCGTCAATTGCAAGCCTCGGATGGAGAGCTCGACATGTACAAGCTCATTCAAAGCTCCCGGCTGTACGAGCAGATCGTGCAGCAAATCGAAGAATCGATAAGCGCCGGCAAGCTCAAGGTTGGCGACCAACTCCCCGCCGAACGCGACCTTGCGCAGCGCTTTGGCGTAAGCCGGACCGCCGTCCGTGAGGCCGTGAAGGCTCTCAGCGAAAAGGGGTTAGTGGAAGCGCTTCCTGGCCGAGGCACGTTCATCACCAACGGAACCTCCAACGCCATTCGGCAGTCGCTAGACCGGTTAGTCAGGAATGGCCAGCCCGAAGGATTTAATTACCTTGTCGAAGTCCGCGAAATTCTAGAGCCAGGTATTGCCGAGTTGGCTGCCACGCGTGCCACCGACGAAGATCTTCGCGCGATGCGCGAAGTGGTTGCCATCATGGACGAAGCACAGGGCGATCCCGAGGCCTTTATCGAAGCCGACCTGGATTTCCATCTGGCGCTTGCGGAAGCGGCAGCGAATCCTCTCATCCTCTCGCTTATCGATTCCATAGTGGGGATCTTGCGCGAGCAGCGTATGGGCATTTTCCGCGTCGAAGGCGGTCCAGAACGTGGGCAGTATCACCATAAACGGATACTGGACGCCATCGAGCACCGCGATCCGCAGGGCGCGCGGGAAGCGATGCGGGCACATCTTGGACAAGTTCGCGAGGATTCATGCGACTCTGCGGCTGTTGCAGAGCGGAAAATTTAGTTAACGGTCGTTCGTTAGTGATTGAGGAGAGGCTTGGATGGCGAATCTGGGATTTGTCGGGCTGGGAGTGATGGGCAGTGAAATGGTCTTGCGCCTGCTCGCCAAAGGTCACACCGTCACAGGCTACAACCGTACCAAAACAAAAGCGGATCGTTTAATTAAGGCCGGCATGAAATGGGCCGCTTCGCCCCGCGCTGTGGCTGCGGCGGCAGACATTACGCTCTGCATGGTTACCAATTCTTCCGCACTTGGCGCGATCGTAGACGGCCCTGATGGCATGCTCGCCAGCTTCACCGCTGGGAAAATTCTGGTCGACATGAGCACGGTAAGTCCGGCCTACTCTCGCGAAGTAGCCGCCAAGGTTCGCGCCAAGGGCGCGGACATGGTCGATAGCCCAGTCTCTGGCAGCGTAATTACTTTGCAGGAAGGGAAATTGTCGGTAATGGTTGGTGGCCGCGCCGATACCTTCGAACACATCAAGCCGGTGCTGCTAGATATCGGCCCCAAGGTTACGCATGTCGGAGACAACGGACTCGCGCTGGTCATCAAAATCGCGTGCAATCTCAGCCTCGCGGTGCAAATGCTGGCCTTCTCTGAAGGGGTGCTGCTTGCCGAAAAGAGCGGCATCCAACGCGAGGTGGCTGTCGATGTTCTCGCCAACAGCGCTATCGCCTCGCCAATGATCAAGTATCG
>JBEKVU010000015.1:0-19632 GCA_049513775.1 Candidatus Acidiferrum sp. | reverse complement strand
GTTTGTGATTAAGGAGGTGTTTCCGCACATCAAGGATCTGGAGAACAAGAAGCCCGGATTGATGGCGGAGCTGGTCAAAAAGGCTGGCGAACTGGGATTGATGAGCGGGGGCATTCCCGAAGAATACGGCGGCGCGGGCTTGGACAAGATTTCCGGCATGGTGCTCACCGAGAAGCTTTCGCTGTATGGCGGATTTGCGGTGACGCACGGGGCGCACGCGGGAATCGGCACGCTGCCGATCGTTTACTTTGGAACGGAAGAACAGAAGAAGAAATATCTGCCCAAGCTGGCTACAGGCGAAATGATCGGGGCGTACTGCCTGTCCGAGCCGCAAGCCGGATCGGATTCGCAAAATTCCCTGACGCGCGCGGAGCTGAACGCCGAAGGCACGCACTACATTTTGAATGGGCAGAAGATGTGGATCACCAACGGCGGGTTCGCGGACCTTTATATTGTTTTTGCGAAGGTGAACGGCGAAAAGTTTACGGCATTCATCGTGGAACGCGCATTTGAAGGCTGTAAGCCCGGGAACGATGTGCTGCACGAGATTGGGCGTGGGCACATCGTGGCTTTCAATATTTTGAACGCGGGGCGATTTACGCTCGGCGCTTCCGGAGTAGGCGCCGCGAAACACATTTTGAGCACCTCATCGAAGTACACCAAAGAGCGGAAAGCGTTTGGCAAGCAAATCGGCGAATTTGGATTACTGAAAGAAAAACTGGCGGAGATGGCCATTCGGCTGTTTGCGGTGGAGTCCATGGTGTACCGCTCGGCGGGAAACATGGAGTTGGCGATGACCGCCGCGGCGGGCTCTGGCGACAAAGTTAAGAACACCATGGCGGTGCTGGACGAGTACGCCATCGAGAGTTCCATTTCGAAGGTGTACGGCAGCGAAATGCTCGGTTATGTGGTTGATGAAGCGGTGCAGATTTTTGGCGGCTACGGCTTCCACGAGGACTATCCGGTATGCCGCGCATATCGCGATTCCCGGATCAACCGGATTTTTGAGGGCACCAACGAAATCAACCGCATGCTGATTATCCAGATGCTGATGAAGCGGGCGATGAGCGGGCAACTGGCGCTCGTTCCCGCGGCCATGAAGCTCGCGGATGAGGTTTTGGCGGGTCCATCGTTTGAGGATGCGCCGGAAGGCGTGCTGGCGGAGGAAGCCCGCATAGTGGCCAACGCGAAGAAAATGTTCCTGCAAGCGGCGGGCGGCGCGGTGCAGAAGTTCCGCGAGAAGCTGGCGGAGGAGCAGGAATTGATTGGCGCGCTGGCCAACATGGTGATGGAGATTTACGGCATGGAATCCAGCCTGCTGCGCGCGCAGAAGGCCGCGGCGGCGAAGGGCGAGGCTGCCACGCAGGTGATTAGCGATGCGGCGCGCGTATTCATCCACGATGCCATGGAGCGGGTGGAGCACGAAGCCAAGCGCGCGGTGGCGGCGGTGAATGAAGGCGACATGCTGACCACGCAAATGGCGGTGCTCAAGCGCTTCGGCAAGCGCGCGGCGATCGACACGATTGCGCTGCGGCGGAACGTCGCGGCGGCGGTGCAAGCGCAGGATAAGTATCCGTTCGAAGCGCGGTAGGCGGCCTCGCCTCACAATCGTCTGGCCCGAAAAGCGCCCGCCTCAGAAGGCCGCCGCTACATCCGCCGTCAAACTGTGTGTTCCGGGTCATTGTCTCACCGATCTTGACTGCCTGAGGTCGGTCACCACCTCTACACACGCTTGTCGCAAGCCTGTTCTGACACCACGACAAATTGATTACACTGGATATACGGCAATCGATCCGTGTTTTCAGAGGAATGATGATGCCTCGTAAGCTGCTGGCGGTCTTTTGCGTGGTGGTGGCGCTGCATGTGGGGCTAGCTACCATTTTGAAAGGCTGGCAGTACACCCCGCTCATCTCCAATACTTTGCAGATTCTGTCGAGTTTCCTGGCGGCGGCGATGTGTTTTGGCGCGCGGCAAAGGGGCCGTGGGCTGGCGCGCACGTTTTGGATGCTGGTGGGTGCTGGATTTGCGACGTGGGGAATTTCGAATTTTTTCTGGGCGTACTACGAAGTCGCGCTGCATATCGAGCCGCCGTCGGGGTCGGTAGTGCGATTTATGTTCGACCTGCAGGGCGCGTTTTTCGCCATGGCGGTGCTACTGGAGGAGAATGAGAACTCCACGTATGCCACGCTGGAGGCCATCGCCGACCTGGCGCAGTTGATCATCGTTTTTTCACTGATTTACATTGGCTTGTACTACATTCCGTCGCTGCAGCTGGACCCGCGCCGCGCGTTGCAGCTGGAAATTCGCGTGGAGTTTGGCGAAAACTGCGCGTTGATCGCGCTGGCCGCGATGCAGTATTTGCGCACGAGCGCGAAGTCTATCCGGACGCTCTTTGGCGGCCTGGCTCTGTACCTGACGGTGTACGCCATCGGCGCCGCATTCTCTGAATTTCACGAAAACACTCAAGAAGCCACGACCGGCAACATTTACGATTTATCGTGGACCATTCCGCTGCTGCTAGGGGCGATATGGGCCGCTGGTTGGCAGCCCTCCAGCGAAGCCGCGGCAAGCAAAAAGCCCAAATCCTTCGCACAGTTGATGATGAACAACGCCACGTACGCGCTGGCTCCGCTGATCGTGCTGGTGCAGGTGGCGGAATTGCCGCCGGGTTGGAAAGTATGGCGCTATTCGCTGCTGGCGGTGTCCATCGTGTGCTATGCGATACGGCTGTGCATCAGCCAATTTCGCGAGTCGCAAAGCATGGAGACAGTGCGGCGGCACGCCATGGCCATGGATTCCGCGGTTGACGGCATGGCCATTGTCAACGGTGGTGTATACAGCTATGTGAATGCAGCGTTCGCACGCATGAACGGGCACGCGGGTCCGGAAACCATGCTGGGCAAGAATTGGCGGGACGTGGTGGATGCTCGCGATGCGGAAGCTGTGGAATCGCAAATTCGCGAAGCTCTCTTGGAAAAGGGAAAATGGTTCGGGCCGATGACCATTCATCATCCGGACGGCACGGAGTTTCCTCTGGAGATGGCTATCACGCTGCTTCCCGATGGCGGTACAGTTTGCGTTAGCCGCGATGTTTCCGACCGCCGGAAGTTGGAAATGGCGCGCATTAGCGCGGAATTCCGTTATCAGACCCTGGTGGAGCAGGTGGCAGCGATCAGCTATGTTGCGGAGTTAGGGATGGAAGGCACGTGGCTGTACGTGAGCCCGCAGGTGGAACACATCTTCGGATTTACGTCCGAAGAGTGGCTGGGTGATTCGGAGAATTGGACGAAGCACGTCCCCATGGAGGATCACGCGGTGATCTGGGCCGCGGAAGAAGCGTGCAAACGCGGCGCGCCATTTCAGGCGGAATACCGCGTGGTGCGCAAAGACGGAAAAACGGTGTGGGTGAGCGACACGGCGGTGGTGGTGAAAGGGAGTGACAGCCATCCGTTGATGGAAGGAATCATCGTCGACATCACCGAGCGCAAGCAGCATGAAAATCAATCGCAGCAATCGCGGCGCATGGAGGCGGTGGGGCGGCTGGCGGGCGGAATTGCGCACGATTTTAATAACTTGCTGACCATCGTTAAAGGTTATGCGGAGCTGGCGTTGAATCGCACGGGATTGCCGGCCAGCGTGGTGACCGATGTAACGCAAATTTCGAATGCGGCGGAACGCGCGGCGGCGCTGGTGCGGCAGTTGCTGGCGTTCAGCCGGCGGCAGGTGTTGCAACCGAAAGCCATCGACGTGAACAACATCGTGCTGGGGCTCGATAAATTGTTGCGCCGGCTGATCGACGAGAGTATCGAGATGCGCACCATTTGCGGCGAGCGCCTCGGAACGGTGAAAGCCGATCCCGCGCAAATCGAGCAGGTGGTGATGAACCTGGTGGTTAACGCGCGCGATGCGATGCCGCGCGGCGGAACGTTGACGGTGGAGACGAGCACGGTGGTGCTGGATGCGGGCTATGCGGACGAACACGTGACGGTGAAGCCCGGACGCTACGTGATGCTGGCGGTTTCCGACACGGGTGTGGGAATCGATAGCGAAGCGCAGACGCACATCTTTGAGCCGTTTTACACCACCAAGGGCGCGGGGCGCGGCACCGGGCTGGGACTTTCGACGGTGTACGGAATCGTGAAGCAGAGCGGCGGATACATTTGGGTGTACAGCGAAGTGAATCACGGAACGACATTCAAGCTGTATTTGCCGTGCGTGGATGAAGCAGTGTCTCGCGGGAGCATCGCGGCAAAGGAAGGAAACGTGCCGCACGGCACGGAGACTATTTTGCTGGTCGAGGACGAGGATGCGGTGCGGGAACTGGCTAAGACGGTGCTCGAATCGCAGGGGTATGTGGTGGTGGAAGCGATGAGCGCCGAGGAGGCGGAAAAACTTGTGGTGGAACGCGGAGCGAAAATCGGTCTGCTGCTTACGGACGTGGTGATGCCGGCGATGAGCGGGCGGGAGTTGGCGCAGCGAATCAGCGCGCGGGCGCCGCAGATTCGCGTGTTGTTTATGTCCGGATACACGGACAACGTGATTGCGCAGGGTGGTGTGTTGGAGGCGGGGGTTTCTTTTCTGCAGAAACCGTTCAGCCCGCGGGCGCTGGCGGCTAAGGTGCGCGAAGTGTTGGATACTCCGGTGCCGACCAACTGATGAGTCGTTACGGCTTCGGATCCGCTGGCTGCGGCTGGTTTTCTTTTGGCTTGCCGATGGTGGAAAGCGTTTCTACGTTGAAACGCTTGTAGTCTGAATAGTGCGTGACTTCGTTAATCTTGAGCCCTTTCACCAGAAGTAGGCGAACGCCAACGTGGGCTTCTTCGTAGGTGGGAAGCCAGACCTCGTGGTTGATGAAACCCTGCTCCATGACGAAGCTGGTGCCCTTTTCTAGATTGGCGACCAGGCCGCCGGCGATTTTAATGTCGCCGACGAAATAGGCTTCGAGGCGGGCTACATCGTGAGCTTTTTCGTCGATCCAGACAACTCCGGCGAGTTTTTGGACAACTTTCTCTTCAAGTTTGTGGGCTTTAAAATCGGGATTGGGCTCGAAGTCGAAAACCAGCACGTCTTGGCCGCGAAATCTTTCCCGGCGCGGATTTACGAATTGCGAAACGCGGAGGAAAACCTCGATGCCGGGGTCGTCTGAGTCCGGGTCTTTGCCTTCTGCTTTCTCTTTTTCTTCTTTGGCTTCTTTCTTGCTCTGGCGTTTTTGCACGTCTTGAATTTCTTTTTGGGTTTTCTCGTTTTCTTTTTTTAGCTCGTCGTCGCTCAGCGACGTGCCGTCTTTTTTTACCAGGGTGGAGATTTCGTCGCCATCGAGGTAGAAGAAGGTGAATTCCTTGACCTCGTGTTTTTTCACGCGGCCGTCGTTTTCGTATTCGGTCTCTTCTTCGACCCGGGTGCCCGCGTAGTTTTCCTTGATCTTGTCTATGGCTTTCTGGTGCTCGTCAATTTCTTTGAAGAGGGCTTGGAGATCGGGGAGCTGGACTTGGGATTTTTTTGGAAAGTCGAAGACGCGCTCGCCGACACTGCCGTTGACGGAGGCGCGCGTCAGAGAGATGTCGTAAACCGCGGCTCCGCGATGCAGTTCGATGGCGTGCGGAAGTTGCAAGCCGCTTTCAGGGCGGTAGTCAGAGTAGATGCGCTCTTCGGCGATACCGTCAAGCCGCGCGGATTCCTTGAGCAGGAGGTGGGAGCGCACATCGAAGAACAGTTCGCGTTTCAGGCCGGTGGCGGTGGTTAGTTCCACCTGCAATGTATCTTTGCCGTGGACGTCGCCATGGCCGATATACGCGGCGCCGATCTTGGCTTTTTTCAGATCGAGCAAGCGTGAATTATAAAACTGCGACGCGGCTTCGAGTTCCGCGCTGCAAGCGCCGAGGAGCGTGGAAGCGTCCCCGCCGGCGTCCTGGTGCCACGCGGACTTTCCGTTGTAGGCCTCGACGGCGGACTGGCTGTCCGCGATGAGTTCGGAGTAGTAGCGGTTTGGAGCTTTCAAATAAAAACTGAATGTGCCGGGAGGGGTGCTTTCGGTGCCGGGGAAGGTGCCTTCCAGCGCGATGGTGCGAATTTGGCTCAGCGTCTTGTGACCGCCGGTGGCTTTTATGTATTGATTGATGATTTTGTCGGCGTCCTGCGCTTGAGCTGCCGCGCAACAAATTACGCTCAGAGAAACCAGTAGCAGTGCAATGCGGATGACGGGACAAGTCTGCATGGGCGCCTGTGTTATAAACGCGCGGCGCCGCAAAAAGTTTCATTTGCCGGAGGCGGAGTATACCTTGGGACCCAGCGACCGGCGGGCACGGCACGCCGTGCCCCTGCGGACGCGGTTGCGAGAATTAATTGCCCTTGGGGCGGTTCTTGTATTTTTCGTAGAGGCGGAGCTGCTTGTTGTCCATGGAGGTTAGCTGGCCGCGAATGAAGAGGTAGCGGACGTCGGTGGTGAGCTCGAGGGGATCGCCGTTGGTGACGATGAGATTGGCGGCTTTGCCCGTTTCGAGTGTGCCGAACTGTTCGCCGAGACCGAAGATTTGCGCGGGATAGATGGTTACCGCTTTGAGTGCTTCGTCGTAGGGAAGACCGTAGCCCACGGCGTTGGCGGCGTTTTGCCCGAGGCGGCGGGAGAAAGAATTATCGAAGCTGGCGAAGGCAAATTTGACGCCGGCCGCGGCGAGTTCGGCGGGCTGGGTGAGTAAGCGGTCGTAGGGATCGTCGCGCCCTTCCACTTCTGTGAGGACCGGGCGGAGAATCACGGGAACGTTTTTGGAGCGCAGCAAGTCCTTGACCTTGTAGGCTTCGAGACCACCGGCGAGAATCATTTTAAGCTTTTGCTGATCGCAGAATTCGACGGCGTTGCGAATGTCGCGGGCGGAATCTGCAAAGACTAGCACGGGCAATTGGCCACGGATTACCGGAGCGAGCGATTCGAGGCGCACGTCGGCGCTAAAGTCAGCGGAGCCCGAGTGGCCCATGGCTTGCGTGTAGTGGCGGGCGCGCTCGATCCAATCGGTTAGCTCGTTGACCTGCTTGTCGTATTCCTGCTTGGCTTCGGTGAACGGCTTTTCTTTTATCGAAAACGTGGTGAAGTCGAAAGAGCGGGTTTCAATGGACGGCCAATTGATGACCATCGCCGCGCTCTTTTTGATGAGCATGTCGTTGATGGTCCAGCCGGAGAGATGAATGGCCGAGGCTTGGCCGCCGATCAGCCCACCGGAACCGAAAGAGTCCATGCCGCCGCTGGCGGGGACGGCGAGAACTTCGGTGATGCCCGCAGCGCGCGTCACGGTGATGTGTTCGCTGGAAGGCAGGACGGCGGTGGCGGCGACAACATCGGGATTGAAGTCGCCGGTTTCCGTTTCGTCGACGGTGGCGCTTACTGCGCCAATTTCGCGCAGGCCCATCTGCGTGACGGAATCGAAAAGCCCGGGATAGATTTGCAGGCCTTGGGCATCGATGACCTGCGCATCGGCAGGAACTGCGACACCGGAGCCGACGGCGACGATTTTGCCGCCGCGGACGACGAGTGTGCCGTCTTCGATTGGGGCTCCCACCAGCGTGAAGATTTTTGCGTGGGTGATGGCGTAAGCGGCCGGTGGCGGTGGCGTCGAGGATTGTGGCGTTTGCGCGCTGGCGACGAACGCCAAGATATAGAATAAGGAGCAGAGAAAGCCTACGCGAGCTGTTGTTCGCGCGCGATTCACAGTGCACCTCCCATGACGGCGTCGGCCTGCGGAGGTTTGGGTTTGTCGGGCGCGGTGTCCGCAGGCTTTTTCTCTTCGGGCTTTGCGGTGTCTGTTTTCGAAGCGTCGGGTTTGGCGGCGTCAGGCTTTTTCTCGCCAGCCTTCTTTTCTTTTTCGATCAGCGCTTTCTTTTCTTTTTCCAGATCGGCGCGAGCCGCGATGTCGCGCTGGCGGTCAAAATAGACGCGACCGTCGATCAGGGTTTTTTCTACGACCGCGTAGGCGCTGAGGGGATCGTGGTTGTAGATCACCAAGTCGGCGTCCTTGCCAACGTCGATCGAGCCAACGCGATTGTCGATGCCCAGCTGAATGGCGGGATTGAGGGTAACGAGCTTGAGCGCCTCGTCGTGCGAGAGCCCGCCGAACTTGATCGCTTTGGCGGCTTCCTGATTGAGGTGCGTGGCCTCCTCGGCGTCGTCGGAATTGACGGAAACGAGAACGCCGCGCTGCGTCATGAGCGCCGCGTTATAGGGAATGGCCTCGTAGGCCTCTACTTTGTAGGACCACCAATCGGAGAACGTGGAAGCGCCCGCGCCAGAGGCGGCGATTTCGTCGGCTACTTTGTAGCCTTCGAGGACGTGCTGCAGCGTGCGCACCTTAAAACCGAACTCCTTGGCTACGCGCAGGAGCATCAGGATTTCGTCTTCGCGGTAGCAGTGCGCGTGCACGTAGCGCTTTCCTTCCAGGACTTCGACGAGGGGCTCGAGGCGCAAATCGCGGCGCGGTGCAATGACGCTCTTGTCGCCGGAGGCCAGGCGTTTGTTGTAGTCCGCCCACTTGCGCTGGTAATCGCGGGCTTCGGTGAAGGCGCCGCGAATGGTTTCTTCGACGCCCATGCGCGTTGCGGGATAGCGCTTGGCCTGCCCGGGAAAACTGAAGTTGGAGCGTTTGGGATTTTCGCCGAGGGCAAATTTAATTCCCGGCAGCGCGCCCTCGAATGGCAGCTTCGACGCAGGCTGCCCCCAGCGTAGTTTGATGACCTGCGTCTGTCCGCCGATGGAATTGGCCGAGCCGTGCAGAACATTGGCGACGGTGACGCCCCCGGCAAGATCGCGGTAGATATTGATGTCGTCAGGATTCAAGACTTCCGCGATATTCACGATCGAGGAGACGGAGATGCTGCCCTCGTTGACGCTACCGTCCACCGCGATGTGGGAATGGCAATCGACGATGCCGGGGATTACGAACTTGCCTTCGCCGTCGATCACTTGGGCATCTTTGGGAGCGTGCACCGACTGGCCGACTTCGGTGATTTTGCCATTTTGAATCAGGATGGAGCCGTGCTCTATGGTGCCGTGAGAAACCGTGAGGATGGTGGCGTTTTGAATGACCATGGCCGCGGGCGCGGGAGGAACCTCCGGCGGGTTCGCGGCGCGCGCAGCGAAGGAGAAGGACAGCGCGAGAAAACTTGCAGAAATAAAAGCCCGGGACCGGTTCATCGAACGTCTCCTTCAATCTGGTGCGTGGCAACCTGGTGCATAAATTGTGCTTGCTGGTTGGCAATTCCGGATAGCGTGCCGGGCTTGGCGCCGGTGAAATCCGTTGAGAAGCCCAGACCAACGGCGGTGAGCGAACCTTTCAAAGCGCCGTTCTCCAGGGTGCCGGAAAAAACCACGTCGGTCGGGTTGCCCTCGATGGGAATGTTGATGGTAAAAGAGAATTTGTCTGCGCTGAGATAGCCGCTGATGATCGTCGCGCTACCGCGCGGGCTGGTGACCGTGCCGGTGATGGTGCCGTCGGAGGCCATGGTGAGGTCTGCCGTAGATCCTTCGGCGCCTTGCGGGGTGGTGTAGGCAAGCTTCCACTTTCCGGTAATGTCGCCCTTCGGCGGGTCGGTCGGACGGGTGGGCTCGTGCGGCTCAAATTTGTGGCCGTCCACAAAGATGATTTTGATTTTGGCTTTTTCTTCAAAAATGTCGCCGTCGGTGATCACCAAATTGGCGATTTTGCCCTTTTCAATAGAGCCCAGGCGATCCGCAACACCGAAGATTTCCGCGGGCGAAAGGGTTAGGGCGCGCAGCGCAGCGTCTGTCGACAGGCCCGCATCGATGGATTTTTTCACCGCCTTGACAATGTCCTTTGACGCCGAAATTCCGCCAGAATAAAACGCGAACTTTACGCCGTTCTTTGCCAAAGCTGCGGGAGAAGACGGTGCGCGATCGCGGAAACGCAGCGTATCGAGGGTGGGCTTGTCTTCGGGATCGGCGTCCTTCTCTGCTTCCGGCCACTTGAGATTCACGAGGACGGGAAGTTTTTTCGCGGCAATTTCCGGGGCGACTTCATAGGCCATCTGTCCGCCATAGATCACGCCGGTCACGTTCCAGCGGTCCACGAGCAGCAGAGAGCGGCGCAGCTGCACGGTATTGTTGGCGGGAATCAGCACCACGGCGTGATCTTCGAGTGCCTCGGCCAAGGCAGCGGAGTTGCGGTCGTAATGCGGCCGCTCGACGCCACGGGGATTCTTGTCGTAGGCGGCTTCGGATTTCGTGAGCCAATCGGTATCGATCCACAGTTGATGCACGTAGGCCAGCACGCCCATGACGGAATCGGGAAAGCCGCTGCCGAATCCGCCGAGCGGCTGGAGATTTAGTGGAATGGCTACCGGAGCCTTTACCACCAAATCGCCCGCGCGTTCGCCCGCAAGATCGAGCACCGCTGCTTGCCCGGGGACAATCCCACCTTTTGGGGCGGAGATTACGGTGGTGAATCCGGCCGAGCGCCACGTCTCGATGCGCTTGTCCGAGAGACTCACTTCGTCCGCCGCGCTGCGCCATGCGGTTGCGCCTGGCCGATCCTCGGGCCCGTTGGCGCGTTCGCCCTGCGGCCGGCGCCCACCGCCCGAGCCGCCACCTTCACCGCTAGGAGCTGGGGCTGCGGGAATGCCAACATCCGTAAAGGCATCGAAGAGTCCCGGGTATACCATCAAGCCCTTGCCATCGATCACCCACGCTTCGTCGGGGATGGCGAGATCCTTGCCTACGGCGGTGATCACGCCGCGCGCAATGAGTACCGTGCAGTTCTCAATCGGGGGACCGGAAACCGGAATCACCTTGGCACCGCGAATCGCAAAATAACGTGGCTCTCCGCCCTGCGCGCGCACACTGGGACAGTACGCAAGAAGCAACACAGCAAAAGCTGTAAGTGCAAGGGTGTGCCAACGGTTCACGGCGGAACGCATGCAAGACTCCTTAAACGATTTTCAGGCAACTCGAAGAGGTCAGGCCCCCGAACGTTAAGCGTGTAGACGCACGGAATACGCTAACCGTTTCACCATGCAGGAAGCAAATTACCATCGAAGGCGCCAGCGTCCATCATCCATCGGGCATTCATCGGGATTCATTTTGGCAGGCCGTGCATCCCGCCAACTCATCCACTCAATTCTTTTTCTTGCCAAAAAGTCCACCGACGCCTTTCGCCACGTTCACCGGCGCTTGCACACCGGTTTTGGCCGCGCCAGTGACGAGTCCACCCGCGCAGCCGGCTTGCGATTTCAGCATCCCAGCCGCCAGCCCGCCAACATCGGGAACAAACTTCGGGTCAGCGGTCGTGCCCTTGATCAAGAATGGCACGGCGGTGCCACCCTTGCAGGAACTGCTGCCCAACGCCCCACCAACGCTTGAAACGGGGCTAGTTACCGCGCCAATTCCGTTGGTAAGCGTGGCGGCCATCTTGAAGTCGAGATTATTTTTTGCGTCGACAGTTCCCGCGCCCACCACGCTGCCTAGCGAAGGAATTACTGCATCGAGGTTGTCCGCTTTCATGCCGTCCGGGGCCACGCGAAGATTGGTGGTGAATTTCTCGATGTCCAAGTCTTTGCCACTTTTGAGGCCCGCGAGTGATCCCAAGCCAGACATTTTCGAGCCCAAGTCAAAGCCGGCGAGTTTAGCGTTCAATAGACCTACGTTTCCGGTGGTTACCAGCCGATCGGTCGGTCCGGTGAGATTGAAATTAATGTTCAGGGTCCCTGCTTCGAGCGATGCGCCGTTGGGCATGTTAATGCCAAGCGCCGGGAGAAAAGCCGCCAAATCTTTGGCGGGCATGCCTTGCCCTTCTACTCTTATATTGACCACGGGATTTTCGCCGGCGGTGGTGTAAGTGCCCGTGAGGTGCACAACCGCGCCACCAATTTTTACCGTGGAAGGATTCAAGGCCCCGGCATTCTTGCGCAAATCGTAATTGGTATCGAAGTCGAGGTTGAGCGAGACGCTTGCCGGGGAGCCGCCAGCTCGCAGGAGCGCTTTCGAGAGTTTCACGGTGCCCTTGGTCTGCGCCGTGCCGTTTTGCGAATCGAGCGTGGCGTCCACATCGAGCGAACCACCGAGCCCGGCCGAAGGATCGAGAATGCCGGATGCCGCGAGGTTCATCCCGGAAATATCGAGCTTGGCGTCGAGCGGGGTGAGCGCAGTGTCCGTCGGATCTACCGGTCCTGCAGTGCCATCAAATTTAAGCTTTCCTCCTCCGGGAAGATCGACGCTGATTTTTACCGGAAATTTCGAGGCTGCGGAAACGTTGGATGCGGTCACGTCCACGTGGTCGTAGATGCTGCGCTTCTGCGAATTGGTGGTGCCGAAGGTGATGCGCCCGTCTTTCAGATCCAATTTTTGTACGGAAACGTCGCTGCCAGCGCCGCCGCTCGTCTTTGCGGGAGCGGATTTCGCGTCTGAAGCAGTGGATGCGCCGCCAAGAGAAGAGTAGTTCCACTGGCCCGCGGGATTGCGCAGCAGGGTGACTTGGGGCTCCACGATGGTAATACCGGTGACGTTCAGCGACTTGGAAAAAATAAGCGGCAAAAGCTCCACGCCGACTTTCAGCGACTTAGCCGTGAGAAAAGGCGCTGGACTGAATTTCGGATCATCGCCGATAGAAAGATTTTCGGCCGAGAGCGAGCCGCTGATCAGCGAAAGGCTCAGGTTGCCGACCCCGACTTTGCGCCCGAGCACCGCCGAGGCTTTTTCTTCAATAGTGGGCCGGAACTGATTCACGGGAATCACGTAGGGCAGGATGATGAGCAGCACGATGACGGCTGCGATGATGATGAGCACAACGCGAAGTTTCTTGCTCACGACGACCTCCTCTCGGTGCGACCCGGCAGCAACATTCTTTAGTAGAGGCGAAATAATATCACACCGAAACGGCAGCAGCGGGTGCGGACGAAGGCACCGCTCGGCAGATGGCACCCGCATGGAGTACACTCCCGGCAAGGTAGGGGAGCACACGAGTGGGCCCAAAAAAGAGCCTCGGCGCGCCGCACGAAGTTAAGGTGACGCTGAAGACGATCGCGACGCGTCTCGGTCTGACGCCGGGGACGGTCTCCGCGGCGCTCAACAATTCCGCCGCCGCGCGATCGATTTCTGAGGCCACCAAACAGCGCATCTTTCAGGCGGCCAAGGAACTCAACTATCACCCTAATTTTTTTGCGCGCTCTTTGCGTTTGCAGCGCACCTTCACCATTGGCGTGATCGCTGAAGAGATTGGCGACGCGTATGGCGCGATGGTGATCAGCGGCGTGGAAGAATACCTGCGCAAGCACAACTATTTTTTCTTGACGGTGATCCACCGGCACGATCCGCAGCTACTGCAGGCTTATTCGCAACTTCTTCTGGAGCGTGGCGTCGAGGGGTTTATCACCACGGACACTTCCATTAAGGACAAGCCACCGATACCCACGGCCGCGGTGGCCGGGCACGAACGCGTCGAAGGCGTGACTAACATTACGCTGGACCACAAACTTGCCGCGCGGCTGGCGCTTCGCCATCTGATCGAGCTTGGCCACGAAGAGATTGCATTTCTCAAGGGCCATCCGTCGAGTTCAGACTCCGCGGTGAGGTGGAGTTCGATTTGCGAGGTCGCTGCCGAACTCGGCGTGCGCATTCGTCCCGAGCTTACCGTGCAGATCGACAGTACGGTTTCCACGCCGGAGCTGGGTTATCCCTTTGCGAAACAGTTGCTCGCGCGCCGACAACCGTTTAGTGCGCTGTTCGCATACAACGATGTGTCTGCCATTGGCAGCACCTGGGCGTTTCGTGAAGCGGGCTTGCGTATACCGGAGGATGTTTCGGTAGTGGGTTTCGACGACATTCCCGGCGCGGCGTACGCCAACCCTGGTTTAACCACCGTGCGGCAGCCGCTGCAACGCATGGGACAGATAGCGGCGCAGTGCGTGATCGATCAAATCGAAGGCGTCGCCGAGTACGTTCCGGAAATCGCTATCGAGCCGGAGCTGATCGCGCGCGCTTCGAGTGGTCCGGCTCCATCGCTCTTTGGTACTGGCAAGCTCGCGGAGCTACATCGCCTGCAACAGGATTAGTGCGCGCGCCCCATCCGGGCGAGGTTCAGGCGAGGTCGTTGCAGAGCGCGGCGCCGCCGGCGATGCCTGAATCGGCGCCATAGTGTGCGGGGCGCAGCGGTATTTCGCGGCTGCGCGAATTGACGCAGTGGAATGCGATGCGGTCGTCGAGTACGTCAAAAAAGGGATTGAGCATCGAGGCAACTCCGCCGCCGATGATCATCACGTCGGGCTCGAGAAAATCGACGACGTTCGCCAGCCAGAACGCCAACAATTCGACGGTCTCGAGCAATACTTCTTTTGCTAGCGCGTCGCCGATAGCGTTGGCTTTCCCGACCATTTCGCTGGTGACCGCCCCAGGGTCATTGCCGGCGAGTTCGCGGAGTGCGGATGCTCGTTCCGGCTCGGCGGCGAGCTTGGCTTGCGCCCGCCGTGCAATCGCTGGGCCGGCTGCCAAGATTTCGATGCATCCGCGTTTGCCGCATCCGCATACTGGGCCGCGATAGTCGATGCTGACGTGGCCGCCTTCCGCCGCGGCTCCGGTGCGGCCGTGATAGATGCGGCCGTCAAAGATGATTCCCGTGCCGATGCCGGTGCCAATACACGTATAGAAAACCGTTTTGAAGCCGCGTCCCGCACCCCACAGGAATTCCGCCAGCGCGGCGGCGTTGCCGTCGTTATCGACTCTTACTGGGACGCCGTAACGCTGCGAGACTTCCCCACCCAAAGGAAAATTGCGCCAGCATTTTAGATTTGGGGGATTTACCACCACGCCGGTAAAGGGATCGAGCGGTCCGGGAGCGCAGATGCCGATAGCGCGAATGGTTTCGTGCACTCCGGGATTCTCAGCGAATAGCGCGTCAATCGCGCTGGTAACGGAATTAAAGCCCGACGCGGCATCGCCGGACGCGTTCATCGGCCGACGCCGGGTGGCGACAATTTGTCCTTGCGCGTTGACGAGGCCAACGGCGACCTTCGTGCCGCCGACGTCGACACCCACCACCATTGTTTTCTTGGTCTCAGGAATGGCCATTATCTTCGGAGCGCGCCGCGGGGAGGGCGTTTAACTGGTCGCCGGCAATACCGGACGGGAACCCCGGAACGCATAGTATGCAATATAAAGGTAGCAGAGCACCGGCAAGATGAACGCGTGGTGGATTCCGAATTGATCCGCCAACGCTCCCTGGGCTACCGGCAAGATGGCTCCGCCTACGATGGCCATGACTAAAACGCCGGAGCCTTCTCCGGTAAGCGGTCCCAACTCCGCAATGCCCAGCGTGAAAATGCTCGGGAACATGATGGAATTGAAGAATCCCACCAGCAGAATACTCCACATGGCGACCTGGCCAAAAGTAAGCATGGAAATACAAACCAGCAGGCTGGCGACCAGCGCGGCGATGCCCAGAACACCGCCGGTGCGGAACTTCTGCAATATCGCGGAACCAATGAATCGGCCGACCATCGCGCCGCCCCAATAATAGGCGACGTACTTGGAGGCCATGAGTTCCGTCAGATTTCCGATGTTCGCCTGCGTGAGGTAGTTGATCAGAAAGCTGCCGATGGAAACTTCCGCACCGACGTACACAAAAATTCCCACGACGCCAAGCACCAGATGCCTGTATTTCCACAGACTCGCCTTGGACGCCGATTCGGTAAGGCGTGCGCCCGGCATTGCCGGAAGCTTGAACATGCCGATGATCACCGCGAAAAGAATAAGCGCTGCGCCGATCACCAAATAGGGCAGCTTCACTGAGGAGGCTTCTTGCACACGATATGCCTGCAAAGCTTGCGCGGTCATCTGGCTGTCCGCCGGGATATCTTGCGCCCGCGCGTGCAAAATCAGAAGTCCACCAATGTAGGGACCAATGGCGGTGCCAAGCGAGTTAAAAGCTTGCGTGAGGTTCAAGCGGCTGGAGGCGGTTTCCGGTTTTCCAAGAACCGCAACATACGGATTGGCAGCCACCTGCAAGGCGGTGATTCCTGCCGCGAGCACCATCAGCGCTCCCAGGAACAACGGATAGGATGGCGCGCTCGCCGCGGGAATAAAGAGGAATGCTCCGACGCCCATGGTCACCAGGCCGGTGACCATAGTTCGCTTGTAGCCGATGGTGTCGATAAGCTTCGCGGCAGGCAACGAGAAAATAAAATAGGCCGAGAAAAACGCGAATTGAATCAGCATGACCTTGGTGTAGCTCAGGTCAAAGATGTTTTTTAGATGCGGCACCAGAATGTCGTTTAGGACAGTGACGAAGCCCCAAAAGAAAAACAGAATCGTGACCATGGCCAGTGCGCCGGCATAGTCGCTTCCGTCGGACGGGCTCGTTGCGGTTCTCGTGTTTGTAGCAGCAACAGTGGGCATTCGTCGTTGCACTCACTCTTCGCGAAATTCAGCTGCAACCAGCGTGGGCGACGCGCCGCAGTGTAGTGTGAGGCGTTTCGGGCCACTGTCAATAGTCAAGGTACGGTAGGCCACCAAAGCACCCCTGGCAGCGGCCCGGGAGATGATGCCACAGAGCTTGGTCCTACAATAACGATTTTGTATTTGCCTGGTGCGCTTGGAGAAATGCAGGAGAGCAAACTGGTTCGCGCGTTCGCTGGCGGCGGTGCTTATAGGAAATGGTCCAAAATGAGTCGGGCGAGGCGGCGGGTGTTGTGGCGAATGACGGTTTGTTCTTCGAGGAGGTTCGCTTGGATTAGGTCGAAACCTTCCTTTTGCAGTGCGGCCGAATCAATGGAGACCGGGTCGGCGCCCTGCATGCGGTAGCGGCGCGCCACTGGGGCGGAAATCGGCTGATTGTTGGCAACGACGTAATCGATTACGCGCTGGGAGTTTTTGCGGAGGGTGTGGCGCTGGATGGCGCGCAGATGATCGGCAAGGGCGTAGCCGGAGGTTTCGCCGGGCTGGGTCATCAGATTGGCGATGTACACGCGCGGGGCCTTGGAATGGATGATCGCGCTGGCAATTTCGGGGATTAAAAGGTTGGGGAGAATGCTGGTGTAGAGGGAGCCCGGACCCATCAGGATGAGGTCGGCGGAGCGGATGGCTTCGACGGCCAGCGGCAGGGGTCGGACGTTGGGCGAGGAGAGAGCGATTTTTTCAATGGGCGAGTTGCTTGCGGTGATTTTCGTTTCGCCATGAACGGTTTTTCCGTTTTTTAGGGTCGCGACCAGGTGAACGTTTTCGAGCGTGGAGGGAAAGATGCGGCCGCGGATGGCCAGGACTTTGCTGCTGACGCGGACGGCTTCGGCAAAGTCTCCGGTGATGTGGGTGAGCGCGGCGAGGAAAAGATTGCCGAAATTGTGGCCGACGAGGCCGTGTCCGGCTTTGAAGCGGTATTGAAAGAGGCGGCCGAGTAAGGCTTCGTCTTTGGAAAGGGCCACCATGCAGTTGCGGATATCGCCGGGAGGAAGGATGCGGTTTTCGCGGCGTAGCCGGCCAGAAGAACCGCCGTCATCGGTGACGGTGACAATGGCCACCAGGTCAGAGATGGGCCGCTCGGGGGTGGGGTGGTCGTCACTGCGGCGGACGCAGTGTTCTTTGAGGCCGCGTAAGAGGGTGGAGAGGCCCGTGCCACCGCCGAGCGCTACGACGCGGAAGCCGCGACGGAGGATTTTTGGTGGCGAGGATTTTTTTGGCATGAAGCTTTTTGGTGCAAGAAAAATAATCCAACAAGACGATGCGAACAGATGCAGATTAGGCCGGGCAAAAGAAGTGTACCGGAAGAGTATGGGGAAGTGAATTTTGTAGAGCTAAGTGTGGTGAGTCCACTCGCTCTGTATCTGGGGAGGATGCAACACGGTTTGCATGACTACGCAGTATTGTTCCGTTTTTTCTCTTAGGGCACTGACTTGTTCGGGCGTGGCTTGGGGAGCGACCACATCAAATTGAAGACGGATGTTCGCAAAACCGACGGGTACGTCCTTTGCGACGCCCAAGGTGCCGCGAAGGTCCAGGGTTCCCGCGACGCTGACGGCGATTTTTTCCGTGGCTATACCCATGGCAGCGGCGACCATCTGACAGGTGATCTGCGCGCAGGCCGCGAGAGCTCCGAGCAGCAGATCGCCGGAACAAGCGCCAGCGCCAGGGCCTCCGACGCCCTTGTGGGCTTCCGCCTGGTAGATGGCCCGCCCAAGATCAACCGAACAAGAAATCGGAGCATCCGTCTCGCTGCCGGTTGCGCGGAGAATGATCTGCGAGGAAGTTGGATCGGCGCGGTATTGCTCTTTCAGCGGTTTCTGAAGCAATCTCAAATCCATGGCGTCTCCACTCTTTTGCTCGGTACTCTTGACAGCAAGCCCGCGCGCTAGCCTGCCTTGTGGCGGTGCACAGCGCATGCTAGCATGCGCGCATGCCGAAGTTCGTGATCGAACGCGAAGTACCCGGAGCCGGAAATCTCACCGACGCGCAATTGCGAGAGATTTCGCAAAAGTCGGTGAGCGTTTTGAAGGAATTGGGCCCAGAGATTCAGTGGCTGCACAGCTACGTGACCGGGGACAAAGTCTACTGCGTGTACCTCGCCAAGGATGAATCGATCATCCATGAACACGCCAAGCGCGTCGGCCTCCCTGCCAATCGTGTCTCGGCCGTGCGCCGACTCATCGATCCTTCGACTGCGGAGTAGCACTAATCCAACGGCGCTGTTGCCTCGGGCAACAGAACCTCCGCTATTGCTTTATCAGCCGGCAAAGCCCAACCCTCTAGCCAAGCCGTCGCTCCCGCAGCGTTGCTAATCGCTTGTCGTGCTGGTTCCAGACTTGCTTCCAGTTTCGTTTGCTCCGCAGGCGTAAGTGGAGCACCGATATTTTGGCGCAGCGCCGCAGCCGCGCCGGCAAGCCGCAGAGCATGCGCGGCCTGGGATTCGGCAGCCGCAGAGCAAGCGAAACACTCGAGTAGCCGGGCGACGCCGCGTTTGTGTTCGAGTTTCTGGAAAATTGTAATGCTCTCGCGATACAGCGAATGGGCCGTTGCACGATCTCGCTGTTCCCTCGCCAAGCTACCGAGATCTGCCAGCGTGCCGGCGATACCCCAACGATCATTCAGTTCGCGAAAGATGACCAGCGCCTGCTGATACAAGACCCGCGCCACTTCGGAGTCACCCTGATCGCGCGAGACGTCGCCCTGATAGTTGAGGGACCAGGCTACGCTGGCGCGATCTCCGAGTCCGCAGAAGATGGTGAAGCACTCGACGTATAGAGCACGGGCGCGTTCGTAGTCGCGTTGAAGTTTCAGAACGTTCGCGAGATTGCTCAGCGCCCGAGCGATGGCCGCCTGATCACCGGATTCCCTCCAGAGCGCCAGGCTTTCTTCGAACAAGGTGTGAGCCTGCTCGAGATCGCCGTGATCGCGAACAAAGACGGCTAGCGCATTCAGTGAGACGGCCACACCGGTTTGGTCGCCCAATTGGCGCGCGATACTTTCGCTTTCCCGGATGAGCCGATCCGCTGAGGGGTAATCCCCTTGCTCGCCAGCGAGAACTCCGGCGGCAAAAAGAGCGCGAGCACGAGGCTTTGTAGGGCCCGCAGCTCCCGGGAGCTTCAGCAGCCTTCCCAATCTTTCCCGGCCTTCGGCAAGAAACTCGCGAATCTCCCAAAAGCGAAAGAGTGCGG
>JBEKVU010000014.1:0-19130 GCA_049513775.1 Candidatus Acidiferrum sp. | reverse complement strand
GGAACAAACTTCTGAAACACAGCCAAATTATCCGCCGAAATCCCGCTCAGCGAATCCAGTGCCGTATAGCCTGCCGCCGTAGGCGCGCAAATCGGCGCTCCCGGAACCACCGCCAAACCAACCGGCTCGTATTCGAGGTCTCCAAAGAAGAACAGTTTGTTCTTCAAAATAGGTCCGCCAAAATTTCCGCCCATGCGGTTGTCATCGAAGCGCGGGTTCGACGTCAACCCATCATTCCTCACATCCTGGTCCACCGCGTTGAAGTTGCGATTGTCCGAGTAAATATACGTTTCGCCGTGATACGAATTCGTTCCGCTCTTCACGATTGTGTTGAACTGTCCGCCCGAAGAGTGCCCGAAGTCCGGCGCAAATTGATTCGCCAACAGCGAAAATTCCGCGACCGCGTCGTTGGGGATGTCCACGAGCGGTCCGGTCACTGACTTATCGTTATTGTCCACGCCTTCAATCGTGAAATTGTTGTCGCGCGGACGCTGTCCTCCAACCGTTGGTCCAGAGCCGGCTCCGGTGCTTCCGCTCGTGCCGACACCCGCGCTCAATAGCGAAAGATTGAGCACGCCCGAACCGCCATTCGTGCTCGTCGTCGGCAAATCTGCCGCCAGCCGCTGATCAAACGTGCTCGAGATTTGCGCCGTCGTCGTATCGAGTGCCGCCGCCTGCCCGGATACTTCGACCGACGTCACCGCTCCTTTAATCTCCAGAGTAATTTGCAGCGTGCTCGTTTTATTCAGTTCCACCACGAACCCGCTCACTGTCGTCGACGCAAAATTCGGCGAAGATGCCGTTACGTTATACGTGGCAATCGGCAAATTGTTGAAGCGATATTCGCCGTTTTCGTTCGCTTGTGTGGCGTACTTCACGCCCGTATTCACGTTCAGCGCTTCGACCGTCGCGCCTGCTACCGTCGCGCCGGTCTTATCCAGAATTGTGCCGACCACATCTCCGCTAATCACTTGCGCGCTCACCGGAACTATTGCCACAGACCCCAGCAGCAATACCACCAAGCCCAGAGACACCAATCCTCTTCGAACACTTGATTTCATAATCCCTCCCGAGATCCGCCGCCCACTTGCAGCGCTCCAACCAAAGAATCAATTCAGCTTTCTTTCACGTAAATCCCCGCTAACCTGGAAATACTCCCAACTCATGAGACTTCGAATTTGCACGCGGCACACCAATTGAGAAATAAATTAGCGGGTTTATTTTTCAAGGACTTGCGTGGATTACCGCCTGGTGCGGTTATGGCTTACTGGAGGCTGCTCGAAGACGGTTCGTCATCGCGTTTTGCCGATTGAACGCGGAAGTTCCTAACTTCGTCACAGATTCCTGTACGTTCGCAAACTAAAAAATACTTATAACCAACTTCTAGATTTTGGATTTTTTGAGAGCAAGCGACATCCAAAGACCGTGCTACGCCGCTGCTTATGGTCGGCAAATGTGAACTAACAGAAAAGTTAGCGGATTTTGCGGCGCATGCAGGGATGTCACCTGCCCTCACGAAGCGTGACAACCGGCCACCTTCGAAATCCGCCCTTTCGTTTCCGCGGCCGCCGTCACTCCGTCAGAAACGCGTCCCCGCCCACCCAAAACTCCGTGATCGCTTTCAAATTATTCTTATACGTTCGCGAAACCGTTAGCTCCCGCCCGCCCTTCATCTGCAGGATGTACTCGCCCGTCGTGCAGGGATGCATCCCTTCCACAAACAAACTGTTCACCAACACCGAGCGGTGAATGCGTATAAATCCATACGCTTTCAGCTTCTGCGCCATGATCGAAATCGACTCCCGCAGCAGGTGCGAACCCGTCAGCCGCTGCAGCAACACATAGTTTCCCTGCGCTTCGACCACCGCAATGTCCGCCGGATCCACAAATAGAATGCTGCCCTGTGCCTTGATCGCGATTTTCGACGTTCTTGCCGCCAGCATCTCCAGTTGTGGCAGCAGCCGCGCCATCGACGCCGTCCGCTGCGCCTGCGTCCGGTTGGCCGCCGTATCCAGCGCGTCGTGCAAGCGCTCATCCGAAAATGGCTTTAGCACATAATCCACCGCGTGCTTTTCAAACGCCGTCACCGCGTGCTGGCTGTGCGCCGTAACAAATATGATCGAGGGCGCCGCCCCATTCCTCTTCTTCAAACGGTCCGCCAGCTCTATCCCCGAGATTTCCGGCATCCCGATATCCAGCAACAAAATGTCGTATGTTTTCTGCTGCAGAATGTTCAGCGCTTCGTATCCATCCGCTGCGCAGTCAAAACTCTCCACATCACTTCGCGTCCGCAAAACGTTTTCCAGCGCTTCGCGGGCCAGCGGTTCGTCATCCACGATTAGCACGCGCATCTCACCAGCCACCCCCCGGAGCGGGCCCCGCCCGCTTCCTGCTTACTTTAGGGGGTTGGATGCAACCAGCACCGGAAGTAGTAGCCTCGCTACCGCTACTCCGTCCTCGCCTATGCCAAAAGACAGCGTCGCCTCATCCAGGTACAGATACTTCAATCGTGCTTGCGAATTCTGCAGCCCGAATCCCATTCCGGACTGGCTCTTGCCTCGCACGCTGTTCCGCACCGTCAGCTCCAACCGCCCCCCTAGCGCCTGCGACGCAATCTCCAGCCATCCGCCTTCTCTCGAGCAGGCGATCCCGTGCAGGATCGCATTCTCCGCCAGCGGCTGCAGAATCAATTGCGGCACCAGCAGCCCGCGCGTGTCCGGCGCAATGTTCCAGCGCACCTCCAGCCGTCCGTCCAGCCGCATCTTCTCGATGTCCAGATACGCCGCGGTGAATTTCGCCTCTTCCTCCAGCGCCACCATGTCCGAGTTCACGTATTGCAGGTTGGCGCGCAGCAAATTTGAAAGCTGCAGGATCATCGATTTGGCCCGCGCCTTGTCGCTGTCGAGCAGCGTCGAAATTCCGTGTAGCGTATTGAAAAGAAAATGCGGCTGCAGTTGGCTCTTGAGCGCCTGCAACTCGCTTGCCGCCAGCGCCTGCTGCAGCTCCGCGTGCTCCACTTCCTTCTGTGCCGCGCGCTTGAAATACGCGTACGCGTGCGCCGCCACCACGATCACCAGGTAATCCCACAGTTGCAGCGCGAAAACGTCGGTATTTGCCAGTAAGCCCTGCAACGTCCGGTGCCCAAATTGCTGCGCCTGCGTATCCCATGGCGGCAGCACCACCCAGCGCACGCACATCGAACAGAATAGATACGGTAGCCCGCCCAGCAAATACCCGGCCGCGCGCTTCACCGGCCCGACCTGCTTGGCGATTGGATATCGGCTCACGATATAAAAAATCGGCGGCGTCAAAATCGCCGCCGTCAAAAGCCATCCGCCGTTTGCCAGCAGCAAATATTTGTACGGCGTGTTCACGCCGCGCTCGAGCAGGCGCACCTTGTCCTGTCCGGCCATGAACGGTGTCCAACCCATCCAAATCAAGATCGACCAGAAGTACGAAACGCCAATTTGTCGCAATGTCCAGGGCCAGCCGCGCACGAAGCGGAGTATATCCGGTATCGTCCCGCCGCGACCTCGCCTGGTACCAGCCACCAAAAACTCGCTCCCAACCTACAAATTCGCGCTACGAAATCGGCCAGCGCAAAAAAACACCTTACCAATCCGCAATACCTTTCTCCCGTTCCCATGATCCGCCTTGGTAGCGGCCGGGCTTAAAAGCCCGGCCGCGTACCCGGCTCCCCTCCCGAACCGCAAACCAAACCATCCCGCCACCCACCCGCGCCGCATCCACCCTCGTCCCCTCGTAGGAACAAAACTACGGCCCCGGCGCCATCCACCAACCTATCGGCCCGAACACTTACGGGCCCCCCGCATGACCCCATCCCTGCGTGCCGGCGTGGCCGAGAACGCCATGGGTTCTCCGTAAGGGAAGTTCGCCTATTGCGCCAGAGACTCTTCGCGCCTCGCAACGTTTTGCGCGCGCAAGATCTAGCCCGACTCCGCAAGGCGTTGCGCCACCGTGCCTCCGGCCGCCGCGCTCAGTGCTACTCGCGAATTTCCAGATGCTTGTCCACGCTGATTACCGGATTGTGCTGCTTCGCGCCGAAGGTCTCGGGCGCCGGAGTTGCCGTGACCACAAAGTCCTGCTGGTCGCAGTGCACCGCATAGCTGTACCCGTCGCGTTCGGTTCTGGCCTGGCGGATACGCTTTGGAGAGAATGAGGTCGTCCAGGGAAAGGCAGGTGCTGTTCACCGTGATGTATTCGTTTTCCGCGGACGCGATGTCGCTGAGACCCGCGCGAACCCTATACCGCACCAGCCCTTGCGCCGCCGTCGTTCCATGCTCGTCGAGAGGAGTTTCCTCGAACTATTTGCGGGCCGCGAAAAACACCATCGCGCCCGCGAGCAGAGCCCACAGGTAATAGCGCATGCCGGTATTTTCCGGATTTGTAGCTTGCCGTAAAGCCGGAACGCAGGGCAGGTATGCAGCAAAAGTTATCTGCTCGCATGGTACCCAAGTCCGGAAGATCAGGCGATGGTTTATATCAGCGAGATCACCGCGAGGATAATCCCCAGGTGCTGCCGCTACTGCTACCACTAAACTTCATTTCCTCTCCCGGGCGTCTGACGTCGGCGGACCTCCGCCCGACCACCGACACAGGTGCTGCCGGTCCGCGCATCGCGCAGCCGTCCGTCGAGCGTTTCTTCACTGCGGGGAGCTCAGGATTTCTCGGGGCTGGCCGGTGTCGGCGACGGCGTCACCGGTTTGTATGCGGCCCGGGGCGGTTGGCCGGAAGGTTTGGGCACCGCTTTCTTCGGCTTCTTCTTTTCTCTGCCCCGCGCGTCACGATTACCCATAAAATATTCCTCTCCTCGCTTTGATGCCGGCCTGGCGACTTCCGTCTCCAGCTTCCCGATTGTTTGCCGCGCCAACAGAATTCCAACAGCATGGTATCCAGTTTTCGCCGCGCTGCGCAATTTTTTTGCAATTTTTCCGTCAACTCGCCGCGGGCCATGTCACCCTTGGCTCACCGGGGCATCTTTCCGTATAGGGAGTGGCATCTTTACGAGCACGCCTCCCGGCATGCTTGGCTGGCTTACGATAGTTCTTGAACCAGCCAAATTGCCAGCACCAAGCCCAGCAGCACTCTGGAACGCCCGGGCCAGTCGAGGACCACAACGCATGAGGCGAAGTACCGATGTTTTTATTGCAGGTGGCGGCCCCGCCGGATTGGCTGCGGCCATCGCCCTGCGCCGCAAAGGCTTTCGCGTCACCGTGGCCGATGGCGCGAAACCTCCCATTGACAAAGCCTGTGGCGAAGGCTTGATGCCGGATACGCTCGCCGCTTTAGCCGACCTCGGCGTCGTTGTCGAGGTCCGCGATGGTTTTGCATTTCGCGGCGTGCGCTTCCTTGAAGGCGGCTGTGCGATTGACGCAAGTTTTCCCGGCGCAAGGGGAATCGGCGTGCGCCGCCCGGTGTTGCACAAAAAAATGATTGATCGCGCCGCCGCCGAGGGCGTCGAGTTTTTGTGGGAAACCCCGGTCACGCGGTTGCTGCCTCCGTCAGAGGCCATCGACGATCCTGCGGCAGCGTTGCAAAATGCCGGCGTCGAACTGGCGGGCGGCGCAGTGATTTCGGCGCGCTGGATTATCGGAGCCGATGGCGCCAGCTCCCGCGTGCGCCAGTGGAGCGGCCTGCACGCCTTCACGCAGTGCGATAGCCGCTTTGCGTTTCGCCGCCACTATCGTGTCGCGCCGTGGTCGGATTGCTCCGAAGTGTATTGGGGCAGAAAGGCGCAAGCCTACGTTACGCAGGTTGGCGATGGCGAAATTTGCGTGGCGCTGGTGACGCGCAACCCGAAACAACGCATCCACGTGGCGCTCGAAGAATTCCCGGAACTGGCGCGCCGCCTCGCGAACGCCCGAGCCACCAGCGTCGAACGCGGCGCCCGCACCTCCATGCATCGGCTCGTGCGCGTCACCCGCGGCAACGTCGCGCTCCTTGGCGACGCCTCCGGAACTGTGGACGCCATCACCGGCGAAGGTTTGTGTCTTAGCTTTCGTCAGGCGGCCGCGCTGGCCCGTGCGCTGGAACTCGGCGAGCTGCGCTTCTATCAGCAAGCGCACCGCCGCTTGGCTCGCCGTCCGACGTTCATGGCCCGCCTCATGCTCACCCTGGATGGCCGCCCAGCGCTGCGCGGCCGCGTGCTGCGCACGTTCGCAGGCGACCCGCAAATCTTTGAGAACTTGCTCGCGGTACATGTGGGAAACACTTCGCTCCGCCACATCGCCGCCACCGGAGCGCGTTTCGGATGGAAACTCCTAGCCACCTAGCGAGGGATCACACAACGAGAAGTTACAAGTCGAGAAGTTGCAAGACGAAAGGTCACAACAAAACGATGAAACGCATGCGAAAACAATTAGCGATCTGCACCGGGGCGCTCCTGGCCGGCGCGCTCCTCACCGCCGCGCTCCTCGCCGCCGCGACCTCCGCGCGTGCGCGGCAGTTTGCAATGTTGGCGCAAACCGACGTGCAGGCGAGTCCCGCCGCCAGCCAAGTCTCCCTAACGCTGGACACCGCGCAAAGCACCCTGCACTGGACGCTGGACTCCACGCTACACACCGTTCACGGAACCTTTCTTGTGAAGCGCGGCAGCGTGCAGTTCGATCCGCAAAGCGGCGCAGCCAGCGGTGAGATCGTCGTTGCTGCCACCAGCGGCGACAGCGGCAACGATTCGCGCGACAAGAAAATGCATCAGGAAATCTTGGAAAGCGCCAAGTTTCCCGACATCATTTTTCGGCCCGACCACATTGTCGGCAAAGTCCCCGGCAGCGGCAGTTGGACCGCGGGCCTTCACGGAGTCTTTCTGTTGCACGGCGCGGAACACGAATTCACCGTCCCGGTGCAGGGCGAATTCACCGGCGATCACTGGAAAGGCACGGCAAAATTCAGCGTCCCTTATATTCAGTGGGGACTAAAAAATCCCAGTAATTTCCTGTTAAAAGTAAATCCCGCCGTGGATGTGGAACTGGACATGAGCGGCGCCACGCAAACGCTAGGCGCAAAATAACGAACGGAAATCGCCAGCGACGTCGCCGCGAAACGGCGAAAGCGGCGAAATAGAATATGAAATCGGGGCAAGAGACGAAATCACGCGGAACAACGAACTCACGGCAAGACCATCAAATCGCGACGGAAGCGTGCGACGCGGCACGTTGCGATCGCCAGCGCTCGACGACCGAGCACCAGCCCGCGCCAGCCAGCATCACCAGCAACGGCTCGAGCAGCGGAATGCGCAAGCGCGTGTTCATGACCAGCGGCAGATGCAACAGCGTAAATCCCGCCGCGTACCAGAGCAGCACGGCGGCAATCCGCGCGTGCGTCTGCCGCAACGCGCGCCAGCCAAGGATCGCCATCAGCAGCGCGCCCCAATACGCCAGCACGCCGGCGAAACGCATCCCGCGATCGCTGAGCGGCAACGAAGATGTGCCGGTGAGTTGGTCGAGGCTCAGCCAAAAATCGCTGACCTTTTTTCCGAGCAGCGCCAAGGCGTAAAGACCTTCGCGCGACCACAGATCCGGAACGAGCAGCAGCGCGCGCCGGTCCAGTTCCGCCTCGGAAGGCAGCGTCAAGCGCGCCGGCGAATTCGTCTCGATATCGCGCAGTCCCCACCCAAGGTGGCTGCGCAGTTTTCCCGTATCGCCCGGCTGCGTGCGCCCCTGCGAGGTCAAGACGCCTTGCACGGCGTTTGGTCCCGATTGTGTGGAGTAGAGAACCTCGCCATGAAACGCAAGCTCATTGCGAATCAGCCAGGGAGACACGATGAGCAGCGGCACGCCCAGCACAATTGCCAAGCGCTTCGACGGCGTCGGTTTTTTGCCGCCGCCGCGCACCACCGTCAAACGTTTCCATCCGCGCCGTTGCCCGCGGTGCGCGCTAACGTTCGCGCTGTCCGGGTGCGCCGACCTACTGCGCTCTTCACCGCGAGATTTTTCTCCACGCAAAATAGCGAACGCCGCGAACAGCGGCAGCGCCGCGGCGTTGAAACGCACGATCGACGCGAGGCCGGCAGCGAACGCCATGCGCCACGCGGACACCGAATCTTGGCGTTCACGCTGCAGGATCAGGTTGTGTAGAAACACGGCGGTCAGGAATGCAGCCAAACATTCCGTCAGCACTTGCGCGGTCGTGAAGATCAGCGTCGGCAAAAAGAGCCCAATCAGCAGGCTCGCTTTTCCCGCGGTTTTGCCAAACAGCTGGCGCGCCGTCGCAGCGCAAATCGCAACCGTCAGGATACCCAGCACGAACTGCAATCCGCGCAACGCCAAAATATACTTCCCGCCAAAAATGCTCATCGCGGAAGCCAGCAGCAGAGGATATCCCGGCGGGCGCACCGCCGTGGGCTGCCCCGCATAGGTGTATCCAAGATGCGCGAGCAAATTGTGCGCCAGCAGAACGTAAGAGGGCGCGTCGCTTCCGCCGCTATGAAAGGTCAGCGCATCTTTCGCCGGCAGCGACACGAAGGCCACGCGAAGCGTCAATGCGAGCGCCACCGCAGCGCGGAACAGCCCCACCCGAGTTTGCGCCGAGCGATTTTGCCGCGGGTCGCGCGATTGGAGATCTTCGCAGGTAAGGTCTTCGCGCGCCCTGCCGAGATCCTCGGCAATCCCGCGCCGCGGCGCAATTACGGTGACGCTGAACGGAGAGCTAAACGACGGACTGCACGAGGCGCTGAACAGTCTGTTGAAGAACAAAAAATTAGGCCTCAAGCGAGCTGCACCCTTGCCGTACTTCACGCGCGCTCCCGGTAATTCGGACCGATCCCCAGGGCCGGAGTGCAATTCATTTGCCAGCGCGAGGTGGCGAAGACAGAGCTAAGCCATGTGGAATGAGTGATTTATTGCGAGAGGTGAGCGGAAAGAACAGCGCGAAAATTCCCGAAACGACATGCCGAAGACCGTTTCGATTTGGAGGGATTGCTGGCGCAGGCACTCGTGCCTGCGCGGGTTTTGCTCGAGGCGCGAAAAAATCGACAGGCGAGCGTGCCGGTGCTACTAAGATCTCTCTCCTGGCGGCTTAGGAACCTGTGGGAATTTCGCTGGACGCAGTGGCGTCCGCATCGCGCTGCTCCAATGGGCGCTGTTCGAACGTGCTCGACAAACCCATTCTGGCGGCGCTGGCGCCCAGGCATTCGGAAAGTTCGCCGGCCCACAACAACACATCGAGAAGGCGGCTGCGCTGCAAGTTGCTCAGCTGCTCGCTGCGGAGGCATACCTTGAGGGCTTGCGTCGAGCATTCTTCGAGAAATCCGCGCAACTTGGCGCGTTCCGTTTCCTGCGCGCGGCGGGCGAAATCGCGGCGCCCGTCGTAGGCCGATAGGGATTCGTAGCAGCGCAGGATGAAATGATCGAGGCACAGAGATTGATTTTCAAGAGCCGCCGCAGACACGTCTGGACATCCAGCGACCGCGCACGTCTTGCCAAAGACTTTCGCTTCGTTGCCTACCAGATCGGCGTTCATGGTCAGTAGAGCTCCCGGGAATGTAAAAAACGTATTCGCCATAGTTGCCCCGCGCTAGCGGGGTCCTTTCTTAAAGACGCCCGATAAGGGCGGGATCAAAGCGTTGCACGGAGCCCGGTGAAAACTTGACCCGCAGACAGGCGTGAGAAAGCCGTGTCGAGAAACACGCGGTAAGACGAGGAAGTCGCGTCTAGACGACGGGTACGGGCAATGTATCGCGCTCGGCTTCAAGAGCGCTTGCCGAAGCGATGGTCAAGTGCGTGCGCAGGACCTGGACGCGCAGGCGATGATCCATATAGCGTTCGATCAGTTTGCAGACCCAGCCGGTATTTTCCGCGGCGGTGCTCGCGCTCAAGTCTCCTTGCCAGAAGGTCAGGACGGTGATGAGGCGTTGCTCTTGATTTGCCGCCATGACGGCGCATCCGGCAAAGCCGGCAACGCCTTCGAGAGTTTTGTTGATCGCCGCAGGCACCAGCGCGTGAACGCGATGCGACTCATTCGGCTTGGCAACAAATTCGATGCTTATAGTGGTCTTGCAGGCTGCCAAGGCGGCAGCCAGGGCGTTGCGCTCCACCTTGTCCGCAGACGATGGACGCTGATCGAAGTGGGTGTCGAAGTTCGGCATAGTGCCACCTACTATCCAACCCGTATTACCCGGCCGAGTTGCCACGGAGTTCCTCCCCCTAGAAAAGCCTGAATTTCGGCGTCCGGCTTTCCCCGTTAAACGTCTGTGTCTCAGAGGTTCGTGTCCCATACATCCACTGCCCAGAGCCGTTAGAAGAACGGAGCTAAGGGAGGAGCGCGCCTGACATCAGCATCCCAGCGCTTTCGCGATCGCTGGATGACCTCGGGGTTCGGGCCGAGGCCGGTTCAGGGCTACTCAGACGCGCCCGTTTGGGGCACGCGGGTACGGGGAACGTTTCCCGCGGGTAAGAGCCGACGAGGTCGTCGAAGCTTACCCAGGGTAGTGTCGCGAACATGTGATTCGTTTCAAATCGGGTCGAGTCTTGAGAAGTTCGAGGGATAAGCCAGTAGAAGGGCTCCAGACGAAAGCCCATGGGCTAAGGGGCCATCGCGAATGCGTTGCGCGATTCACTTCTGCGATTCATGGGTCGATTCATTGCTATGGGGAGCGCCGCCCAGATATACTCGCGAGCACTGCGGCAGAGGGCACGCGTGGAATTTTTTAAGTTCGACAAAGACTATATAGAACGACTGCGGGCGGGGGACGCGGCGACGGAACTGCATTTTGTGGGCTATTTTGCCGAGTATTTCCGCATCTTATTGAGGGCAAAGATGTTGTCTCCAGACAAGGTGGATGATGTCACCCAGGAGACCTTCCAGCGGGTGCTGGTAAAAGTGCGATCCGAAGGCGCCATCCATCAGCCGGAGCGCTTCGGAGCTTATGTTAACTCCATCTGCAGGAATGCTTTATACGAATTGCAACGGGGCGGCAAGCGCATAGACCCTATCGAGGACGCTCATTATGAAGTGCCCGATCGTGCACCGGACCCCCATGCGCTGCTGGTCAGCCAGGAGTCCCGCATCATGGTCCGACGCGTGCTCGCGAGCCTGCCGGCCAAGGATCGTGATTTGCTGCGCGAACTCTTTTTTCTTGAGAAGGATAAGGAAGAGATATGCCGGCAGCATGGAGTGGATCGGGAGTATCTGCGCGTGCTGGTGCACCGGGCAAAAAGCCGCTTCCGGGAAGAGTACGAAGCGCAGGCGTCCCAATAAGGGTCCAATCCGCAGGAAAACAAAAGGTTTGAAACGAAAGGGCACCCAAACGCACTAACCCTTGATTGGAATTTAACGGGAGAACTGCGGCAGACGAAAATGGACCATAACGAAGCGACACAACTCGGGGCTGCTGAACGATACGTACTGCGCGAGCTCGCGGATGAGCAGCGCGAAGCCTTCGAAGATCATTTTTTTAATTGCACGGAATGTACCGCCGAGGTGCGGGCGGCGATGATTTTTGCCGATACCGCGCGGGAGGTATTCGGCGAGGCGGAGCAGTCGAAATCTATTCAGCTAGAGCCGCAGACGTCGGCGATAGAGGGATGGTTTGCGTGGTTCCGGAGATTCGCAGCGGTGCCGGTGGCGGCAGGGCTGGTGTTGCTGGTGGGGTATCAGAACATTGTGACGATTCCGCAGGCGCGGAAGGGCTCCGGGCAAACAAAGAATGGTGCGAATGCGTCCGTGGCGTTCGTGCAGGCTTACGATACTTCATTCACGCTGGTCGGAGTGACGCGTGGCGGAGCGCGTGGACAAGCAGGGGACGGCGCAGTGCCAAGCGATCTCCGAGATGTGCTCCCGACGGAGGCCAAACCCGTAGAGGTTCCGCCGGCAGACGTGAAAGTGCGGGCCGACGAGAGCTTTGCGCTGAATTTCGAGTTTACGCCGACACAAAAATTTGATGCGTATTCTGGCGCGCTGGTTGACGATGGCGGGCGGGCGGTGTTGCAGGTGGCGCTGCCGGGAGAGCTGACGAATAAGGAAGTTCACGTGACGGTGCCCGCCGGAGTGGTGCATGCGGGGCAGTATGCGCTGGTGATCCGCGGCGCGGCGGCCGGACAAGGTGCCCCAGTGCAGGGTGCGGCGGAAAGTAATGCTCAGGTGGCAAGGCTGGTATTTACTGTTGAAATTCTTCCGTAACTCAGTAACCATGCAACGCTAGTGCTTTTCAAATATCCGACGAAAGGTGTGTGTTGAGATGAGTCACCGTCCCCGTCCCTCATTCAACTTCCACGCCGAAGGCCATGCCTTCAGCGCGGAGATTCGACGTCCCGTACCGCAGCATATTCCAGCGTTGGCGGCGACGTCTTTGCCGACGATTGGGGGCCATGGGCATCATCGGATTGAGGATTATCACGTTCCGAGGATTATTTCGTTTAAGACGGCGCACACGCATGTTTCGGGAAGCTTTGCGGACGATAAGGTGGCGACCACGCATGCGACGACCAGCATCGAAGGATACAACCTGCTGGATTTTGTGACGGCGGACCGGATTACCGCGCGGTTGACCTCGGAACACAACCTTAATGAAGCCGAAGGGCACATTATTGCGCTGGGCAGCGCGTACGTTAATTTGAAGATTGGCGGGTATCCGGTCGAGGTGAAGCTGCGCCACAATCTCTTTCTGAGTTGCAAGACGCACGCGGACCTTGTGAAAGCGATTGCATCTGACCCGAAAAACGGGAGAATAGCGGCTACCAAAGGCGGACTCTCCCTGTGCTCGCTGGTGGAAGAAATTATTACGGATTTTCCGGGGTTAACGCCCGCGGACAAGAAGAAGCATATCCTACACATTCCGCATTTTGGGACGCTGGCGTTCGCCGAAGTGCTGGCCGAAGAAGGCACCAAGACGCTGACGATGTTGCGGTTCGAGCTGGGGTGCCCGGACGAATTGACGGGGACGACGGCGCAGGCGCGCACGAATGGACAGACCCCACCTCCGGTTCCAGGCGGCGACAGCGGCAACTAAGGTATCTAGCCAACGCGATTTTGTTCCTGTCTCTCGTGGTGCTCGCGGTCGCCGCATGCCGGAAGCCTCAGAGTCCAGACCAGGCCTACGAACAAATTCAATTTGAGATGCGGCACAGCGAACTTGATGCCGCGTTGTCTCACGTCGACCAAGCTTACGATCGGTATAGCGCAAATAGCGAGAAGTGGGCTTGGAGTTTCCGCGTCCTGAAAGCTCAAATTTTCGTCTACCGAAGAGAATACAAAAAAGCTCTTGAGATTCTCGCTGCCCCGCTTCCTTCTTCACTGGAATCGACCGAGACGGGGGTTCGGAAACACCTTGTCGAGGGGATTGCGTATCGTTGGGCACAACAATTCGAAAAATCTCAGGAGCAATTTAACCTGGCAGCGACTATCGCGGAGAAATATCAGCCGAGACTTCTCGCTGAGGTTTTGAACAGCAAGGGCGGCCTGGAACTTGACGAGAACAAATACTCCGAGGCTGAACTAACCTTTAACGGAGCGCTGCAGCGATCCCGCCAGTTCAACAACCACTTCCAGGAAGCTAGCGCGCTGGCCAGTCTCGGAGTCCTAGCGACGCGGCAAGAGCACTTTGGTCAAGCCATCGACTGGGATCGAGCCGGACTCAAGCTTGCCGAGGCTTTCCAGATGAGAGACACCGCGGCAGTTATCGTCGGAAATTTAGGCTGGAGCTACTTTTCCCTCGGTGACTTCGAGAATGCATTGCTCCTCTTTAAGCAGGCTGCCGAAGAGGCGAAGAACAAAAAGCTCTACGACTATGAGGCGCATTGGCTGACCAGCGCAGCTGACGCATATTACGCCCAGCATGATTACGCGTCCGCCAGAGGAGTTCTCGCCACGGCTCTCGGTATCGCCCGGGGACTCGATGAAAAGAGCGCGTTGACTGAATGTCTCAATGACCTCTCGGAGGTCGCACTGGAAACCGGGGGAGCTGAGGCCGCGGAGCGATATAACAACGAAGCTCTGGAGGTTGAGCGAGCGGGTCTCGATCAGTCCGGAATTCAGGAATCGCAACTTATTACCGCGCGCATTGAAGCGCGCAAGCGTCAGTACAACGAGGCGGCGAAGTTGCTCGAGGGTTTGATCACGGACCCGAAGACGGAGACGGCGCTGAAGTGGGAAGCGGAGGCGCGGCTGGCCAAGGTCTTAGACGATCAAGGCAAAACTGTGGAAGCGGGGAAGGAATATCAGAAGGCGATTGGGACCATAGAGGCGGCGAGAGCCTCGGTGACCGAGGATGATTTTCGACTGACGTTTATTTCCGGGGGCATTGAGTTTTACCAGGACTATGTGGATTTTCTGGTGGGGCATGGCAGAACCGAGGATGCGCTGCGCGTGGCGGAACTGAGCCGGGCACGCACGCTGACCGAGGGATTGGCGTCGACCTCGCAAGCGGCTTCGCTGAATACAAGGAATCTGCGGCCGCAAGAAATTTCACAGAAGATGAAGGCTACGCTGCTGTTCTATTGGGTGGGGCAGAGGCGCTCGCATCTGTGGGCGATTACGCCAGCGGGGACCAACCATTTCGATTTGCCCAAGGCTGCGGAAGTCGAGCCGCTAGCGAGGTCATATCGGGATGCGGTGCTGCGGGTGCGTGATGCGCAGGACGCGGACGGTGCGGCGGGAAAACAGTTGTACGCGATGCTGGTGGCGCCCGCAGGTAAGCTGATTCCGACTGGCTCGCACGTAATTGTGTTGCCTGATGCGAGTTTGGCGGCATTGAATTTTGAGACGCTGATTGCGCCGGAGCCGCAAGCGCATTTCTGGATTGAGGATGTCACCGTAACGACGGCGAGTTCGCTGACGTTGCTGGCGGCGTCAACGGCGCGAGCGCCCTCTAAGGACATGAATCTACTGCTGGTTGGCGATACCGTGCAGCCCAACGAGGATTTTCCTGCGTTGCCGCAGGCGCCCGTTGAAATGAAGATTCTTGAGGGCTATTTCCCCGCGGCGCGCCGTCAAGTGCTGGAGGGGGCGCAGGCGACGCCTTCGGCTTATTTAGCGAGCAAGCCGGAGCGGTTTGCTTATTTGCATTTTGTTACGCATGGGACGGCCAGCGTTACCCGGCCGCTGGAGTCGGCGGTGATTCTTAGCAAGGAAGGGGATTCTTATAAGTTGTACGCGCGGGATATTTTGAAACATCCGCTGACCGCGCAACTCGTGACGATTTCTGCTTGCGAAGGGGCGGGGAAACAAGCGTATTCGGGCGAGGGATTGGTGGGACTGTCCTGGGCGTTCTTGCGGGCTGGTGCGCACCACGTGGTGGGGGCGTTGTGGGAAGTTAGCGATGCCTCGACGCCGGAGTTTATGGATACGTTCTATCGGGAGTTGGGGAAGGGGCGGGATCCGGCGTCGGCGCTGCGGGCGGCGAAACTTGGGTTGTTGCATCCGGCGGATCCGGGGGTGGTGTTTCGCAGGCCTTATTATTGGGCGACCTTTCAGCTTTATGCGGGATCATAGATCGACGGGCAGGGCGCCGCTCCCATGCAAAAGAGCAGAGACGGCCGGTTGCGAGTGCACGACCGATTCGGGTGGCAAGAGGGGGCGCGCAGTTTAAGAAAAACCGCTGCCGCATGCTGCGCCACCACAAAGTCCACGGCTAAAGGCAAAGGCGACCGCTACGTGGGAGGGACGTTCGCGAAGCGAACGTCCCGATTTGCTACGTCCCCTTGGACTCGTCGCCTGAACCCGTCCTCTACTTGGCACCTCGACTGGCGATTACTTTAGAGCGGCTAGGATGTTTTGGCCGTTGGGGGAGCCCAGGCCGGTGCAGGGGTCCCAGCCGGGGGCAGCGTGATACTTGCCGTTGTTGCCGGTGGTAATGTCGTGGAAGGCATTGGCGGTTTTGGGGATGGCGTAGAGCAGTGGATTAAGGAAGCCCACTGGCTTGCCGAGGGATTGATTGAGGCGGGCGACGAGACCGGCCCAGAGCGGGGCTACGGCGCTCGTGCCGCCGACGGGTGGGACGCCTTGCGCGGCGTCCGGGAAACTCTGACCATCGCACAAAACTTGGTAGCCGGAGCCCGGAGCGGCGTCGCCGGCAACGTCTGGGACGCCGCGCATCACCGGGCCCGCGGGGTCAACGGCTTTGTGGTTTTCGACGCCGACCTGGTAGCTGGGCTGCGCGAAGACGCGGCTGACGCCGCCGCCGGTGCCGTCATTGGTGCCGTCGTGCCAGACCACTTCATCGGAGATGGCGTTTCCGGTGACGGTGATTTGCGTTCCGCCGCAGGCGAGGACGTGAGGGCTCGAGGCGGGGAAGTCCACGTGGGTCTTGCCGTCCCAATTGGGATCGTTGGCAGCGAAATCAGCCGAGCCGCTGTCGCCGGCGGCGACGCAGACGGTCATGCCGACTTGCGCGGCGGCTTGCAGGATTTGGTCGAACTCGGTTTGAAACTGCGCGGAGGCGGTTTCTTCGGGGCCGCCCCAGCTGATCGAGGCGACGTGGGGATTGTTCACGGTGTCGTGGACGATGGCGTTGATGGCGCCGAGGAAGCTTTGGTCGGTGGCATCGGGCGCGAAATAGACGACGACGTTGGCACCCGGAGCGACGCCGCCGGCGACTTCGATGTCCAGGGCGACTTCGACGTCGGGATTACCCTGTGCGAAGGCGTTGGTGCCGGGCTTGTTGGTGCCGCCGCCGGTGTAGGTGGCCGTGGTGACGCTCGGTTGCGTGACGCCGATGCCTTTGAAGTAGGTGGAAAGATCGGAGGTATTGTAGCCGCCGCCGAGCTCGAGAATGGCGATGGTCTGGCCGGTGCCGTCACCGGGCGCGAAATTGTAAAGCTGTGCGAGTTGCACGGGTGAGAAACCTGCAGAGACCGGTGCGGCGGAAGCCTGGGGCGTTCCGACGCCGTGGCTGCCGGCGGTTGCGGATTTGGCTTGGTCATCATGACGGATGCGGAAGTGCGGGCGCGCGAAGGGGCGATTGTCGAGACCGGTGACGCTGGTGACGATATTGCTGAGGCTTTCGGGGAGGAGAATGTCGCCTTCGCGGCCGCGGTAGGTGGTGTCGTGGGATTTGTACATTTTCAGGGAGACACCGAAAGCGCGATTGTAGTTTTCGGCGCTGCCGAAAAGAATGACGTGGCGCCTGGCGGCGTCGGATTCGACGACTTTCAAATTATGTTCGCGGGCGAAAGCGGTGACCTTGGCGAGATCGGCGGAGTCTGCGCCGTGGTTGGTGGCGAGGGCTTCGCGGGTCATGTAGGTGCGCTCTTTGGGTTTGAGCCTTGAATGCGCGTGCGCGTCTGGCAGGGGATTTTTGCGGCGCACCATTACCGTGACTTGAAAATCGCCCTGCGGAACCTCTGAGGACATTTGTGCACTCGGCAGACGATGCTTGGTGCTGCCTTTTAGCGAGACTTGTTTTTCCTGGGAGGACATAGCGAAACGCTCCTTTGCGTAAGGTCCGCTAGGGCTAGGATGCACCACGACGAAGGATGGTGGTGAAGGCAAGCTGGGCCAAGGTGTTCGCGGGCAACACCCTCCTTGGCGATGCGGGTTCCTAAGATAGTGAGACGAGAGGGCGGATAGTTTCACGCGGGGAGCGCTTTTTTTTTGCGAACTTCGCACGAAAATCGGGCTGGCCGTTCGTGCGAAGAGGCCCAGAATGGTACGTGGGCGGGCGCTATTGCTTGTGGGGGCGGGTTACCAGAGAATATGGGGTTTGCAAGGCAGCGGTTTTCGGGAAGTGCGGTGCGCTTGAGGCGGGGAATCGTGCGAAATGGTGAGTGAGGGCAAATTGAGCGACACGTTTGGGCCGCGGAAGATCGCGTACTTCTCGATGGAGATTGCGCTGGAGAGCGCCATGCCGAGTTACAGTGGCGGGTTGGGCGTTTTGGCGGGGGATACGATTCGCGCGGCGGCGGATTTGCGGTTGCCGATGGTGGCGGTGTCGCTGCTGTATCGCAAGGGATTTTTTGAGCAGCGTTTGGCCGAGGATGGCAGCCAGAGCGAAGAGCCGGTGGAATGGAGAGTCGAGGATTTCTTGAAAGAAGAGGCGGCGCGCGCGAGCGTGCCGATCGAGGGGCGCAAGGTGGAGTTGCGCTGTTGGCGGTATGAGGCCAAGGGCGTGCGCGGGTATGCGGTGCCGATTTATTTTCTGGATGCGGATTTGCCGGAGAATGCCGAGGTGGATCGCGGGCTTTCGGCGAGTTTGTATGGCGGAGATTCATATTACCGGCTGCGGCAGGAAGTGCTACTCGGAATCGGCGGAGTGCGGATTTTGCGGGCGCTGGGGTACAGCAATTTAGAACGCTTTCACATGAATGAGGGGCATGCGGCGCTGCTGTCGCTGGAATTGCTGGCCGAAGAGGCACGGGCGGCGGGGCGCAAGCGGATTCGCGGGGAGGATATCGAGAAGGTGCGGAGCATGTGCGTGTTCACGACGCATACGCCGGTTCCCGCCGGGCACGATCGCTTTCCGATGGAATTTTTGACGCGAGTATTTCCGAATCAGACGGATTTTCTGGATTTGTCGGACGCGGGATCGGCGGCGCTCATGAAGCGCGTGCTGCAAGTACAGGAGCCGTATGCGGATTTGCAGGCGGCGGCGCAAGGCGGGGCAACGCTGAACATGACGCAGTTGGCGATTGGGTTGACGAAGTACGTGAATGGCGTGGCCAAGCAGCATGGGGCGACGTCACGCAAGATGTTTCCGGGCGTGCCGATCGAGGCGATTACGAATGGCGTGCATGCGGGGACGTGGTCGGCGCCGTCGTTTCAACAATTGTTTGACCGATACGTGCCGGATTGGCGCGAGGATAATTATAGTTTGCGCGGGGTATTGGCGGTGCCGCCAGAAGAGGTGTGGGCGTCGCATTTGATTGCCAAGCACGAGCTGTTTGAAATGGTGCGGAAAAAGACCGGGATCAAGCTGGATCCGGAAGTTTTTACGATTGGATTTGCGCGGCGGGCCACGGCGTATAAGCGAGCGGATTTATTGTTGCAGGATCTGGATCGTTTGCGCCAGATTGCTAAGAACGTGGGGAAATTTCAGATTGTGTATGCCGGAAAATCGCATCCGAACGACAGCACCGGGAAAGATCTGATTCGGCGGATTTTTCAGGCGAAGAAGGCGCTGCGCAAAGCGGTGCCCACGGTTTTTCTGGACAACTACAACATGGAAGTGGGCGGGAAGA